>JAHFDU010000336.1:0-2439 GCA_023248835.1 Myxococcales bacterium
CTTTACATCGACAAAGGCGGCAGCAACAAAGTCAGAGCCGGCATGTCGGGCTCGATTCTCGAGGGCGGCGACGGCGACAAACTACTCGAAGGCGGCAACTTTACCGTCAGCCAAGTCATCGATGGCGGCAAATCAATCGCCAAGTGTTCGTTACAAAAACCGCTCGGCAAGAACAAACGCATCGTACTCAACCTGAGGTAGAGATGATGATGACCAAGCGGGTTCGGTGGTGTTTGACGTTGCTGCTGGCAGGCTGCGCCCACGCGCCTGCACCAGCATACCAGCCGGATGCTCGTTCTGGGCCTGATGGGCAGCGTTCGGGCGCCAAGATTTTGCAGCCCAATCAAACTGTCACCGACGACGTCAGTAACGCCGACCAGGACATGACCGACTGGTGGAAGATTGAACTAATCGGAAAACCGGGCGTGCTGGCAACCCAAGTGCGCTGGGACAACGGCAACGCCGATATCAACGTCGACATTTTTGACACCGCTGGAGAGCCGCTGTCGACTTCGCCACCGCGTGGCTCGAAAGAGAAGAAAGTTCTCACCCAAATCGACCGACCCGGCACCATCTACATTCGCGTCACCGCCCCTACCCGCACCGACGCCACCGTCTATACGCTGGTCGCCAACTGGGACCTGCCGCCACCGCCACCGCCCGAAGAAAAGCCGGTCAAGAAGAAGCGCACGCCTCGGGAGCCGCGCGAGCCGAAGCCGGTGGCAGAAAAACCTGCCGGTGACACCGTGCAGGGCCGCATCGTCTCGGCTTATCGAGAGGGGCCGCAGATGGTGCTCTACATCGACAAGGGATCGGCCGCCGGCGTGCGACCAGGAATGAGCGGATCTATCTTGAGTGGCGCAACCGGCGAGGATCCGCTCGACGGTGGTAACTTCAAGATCGTCGGCGTACCCGCGCCCAACCGCAGCATCGCCAAATCGTCCGTACACGCAGTCGGCAAAAACAATCGCGTATCGATTACGTTGAGCAGGTGATGGACGATTCGTTGGTCGGAAAAACGCTGGCCGGAAGATTCCATGTCCTCGAACGAATTGGCGAGGGTGGCACCGGCGTGGTCTACAAAGCCAAGCAGCTATCGGTCGATCGGGTGATCGCTATCAAAGTGCTGGCAGCACACATTTCGGCCGATCCCTCGTGGGTCAAACGGTTTCACAATGAGGCCCGGGCAGCCGCCCGACTCGATCATCCCAACACCGTGCGCCTGGTCGATTTTGGTCAGACCGATGAGGGGCTGCTGTTCATCGCGATGGAATTCTTGCACGGGCGCTCGCTGAGGCAGGAGCTCGAGCGCGAAAACAAATTGCCTGAGCATCGGGTGCTGCGCATCGTCGCTCAAGTCTGTGGCTCGCTCGGCGAGGCCCATTCCGCCGGTGTGATTCATCGCGACATCAAGCCCGACAACATCTACTTGGTCGACAAGAATTCGACGCCGAACCCAGCCGCTCCGGCGATCGATTTTGTCAAAGTGCTCGATTTCTCTGTCGCCAAGATTGACACTCCGGATGCGCAGGTGACACGCGCCGGCCTGGTGTTCGGCACGCCGGCCTACATGAGTCCAGAGCAGGGGCGCGGGATTCCGCTCGATCGCAGGTCAGATATTTATTCGGTCGGCATCGTTGCCTACGAAATGCTGACCGGCCGGCCACCCTTTAGCGCCGACATGCCAACTGCGGTGGTAATGATGCACTTGCGCGATCAGCCACCGCCTTTGATTGGCATCGCGCCGCCGCTTGCAAAAATGGTGATGAAGGCGCTGGAAAAAGATCCGGCCAAGCGTCAGCAGACCGCCGAAGAGCTCGCGGCCGAGTGCGACACTGTGGCGGCTGAGCTTTTTCCTCACGCCACCCCGTCGGGCGGACGAGTACGGGTCGAAACGCCAGCGCGGGCGATGGGCCCGGTGGTTGAGGCGAGCACGATGATGGCGAACCCCAACCTGCACGCGCCACCGCAAGCCAGCGGTCCCCCGAGTGGGCCGAAGACCATCGTCAGCGGTATGCCGGCATTTACAGAGCCGCCCAAGTCAGCGCCGCCGGTCGGCGGGCCGGTCGAGATGAAGACCATGATGGCCGATGCTGCCCTGCATCCGGCGCCAGCAGCGACGCCAACGCCAGCGCCGGCTCCGGTCAAATCGAGCAGCGCGCCCGTCGAAATGAAAACCATGATGGCCAATGCCAGCATGCAGCCACCGCCGACTGCGGCGGCTTCGTCGCCAGCGGGTGAAGCGCAAAAAACCATGATGGCAATGGCCGGGCCCCCGCCCACCGCTCCGCTGGCGCCGGTTGGAGCTACGCCGTCGAAGGTGGCGCGACCGGAGCAGCGCACCATGGACATGCAAGCGGCGCCCGATGGCACCCTGCTGCTGCCCGATTCGGAGGGCGTGGTCGCGTACGCACGCGACCAAGCAGCCGAGGCGCGCGC
>JAHFDU010000336.1:2449-4494 GCA_023248835.1 Myxococcales bacterium
TACGGTCGAAGCAGGACCTGCCGGCGCGGCGTTTTGGCTGGGCTGGACACTGCTCGGCGCCTCGTTCGGTTGCGGCTACCATCTACTGGCGCTCTTGCAAGCGGTCCGATAGTGGGCGACGAGAAGAAACTGGAAACACCCAAGCGCGCAATCGAGGAACTCGATCAAATCGCCAGTCGGCCCATCATCGATAAGCTGATTCGCAACTCCACCTGCGAGCAGGTGCGCGACTATTCAGTGCCGATGAAGATTCGCGAGATGAAAACCCATCTTGATCCCGCCGATTGGCGGGCTGGATATTTACACGTGCGCGAACGTGAAATCTCGTGGGAGCTGCAGAACGACTTGAGCGAACGCGTGCCACAAGCGCTGTTGCGCGATTTGTTTCGGCCGGTTTATCAGTTCTATCCGATTGACCGCGAACCGCTGGCGGAAACCGCCGCTGCCGCCGCACTGCGCGCAATGGTTGATGCGCGCGCGGCGCAAAAGCGCCACCCAATCGAATTTCTAGCGCCGTCAAGCCGTGCCTTTGCCGACGAGCAGCAGCGCCGCCGTCAGTTTTTGCATGATCGATGGCAACCCCATCTGCGCGATGATCAGGAGCGACCACCGGTGTACGTCCTGCGCGAGCCTTCGCTGCTATTCTGATCGCGATCCGGAGCGCGCCCGGTCACTTTGACGAACAGCTCCGTAGCCGCAGTGCAACCCATTCGACCAATTCAGATGCCTGCGGCCGAGGGTTCGATTCTGCCTTGGTCTGCACCTCAATCATGATGTCCCGCAAGGCTTCCGGCTTCGACGAAAGCGTCACCTGGTTGAGCTGCAGAAAGATCAACGCCGCGGCGCTCGCGGTGCGCTTGTTGCCGTCGCCAAACACGTGCCCCATGACGAGATACACCGCATACGCAGCCGCGAGTTCGAACACGTCTTCGTAATAACTATTGACGACTGCCGTGACTGCGGCAGCAACCCCTTCGACTTCACCGCGGTGGCCGGGAATGTCCGATCCACCAAATCGCCGTAACAGCGTACCGTGCACCTCGATCACTTGTTCGACAGAGAGAAAGCGAAAATCAACCGCCACGGCTTCCCTTGCGGTCGTACTCCGCCATCAGCCGAAATGCTTCGGCATGTCGATCGAGCACAGCTTCGCTGGCCGAGGCGAATTCCTCATTGCTGGCGAAACGAGTACGCGCCTCTACCACGATGCGGCGACCATGCACGGTCAAGATCACTTCTTCGCCCTCTTTCAGGTCGACTGCCTGCACGAGGTCGCGAGGGAGAAGCAGGCCGATGCTATTGCCGATTCGAGTGAGTTTCTTGACTAACATGAGTAAAATTATACCAAGGTAAAATTAAACTACAAGCACAAAATTTTGTTTGACAACTTGCGGCGCAATGACTGTGGTTACAAGAGCGGTACGCTCACCGGTAAGTGGCGCTCGGTGTTGCTGCCGTCGCCGACTTCGCCGTAGGCGTTGTCACCCCAGCACTTGACCGTGCCGTCGCCGAAACTGGCGCAGGTCTGGAAGTTGCCAGCGGCGCCGGCGGCCGGGTTGTCGCCCGCGCCAATGATCAGCACCGGCGTTGTTTGCATGGTCGTGCTACCGTCACCGACCTGGCCGTAATCATTTCTGCCCCAGCACTGAAGCGCACCCGACACCATGGCGCAGGCGTGACCAACGCCCATCCCAACAGAGGTCACGCCGGCAGGGAGCGCGGGGACGGCAACCGGGATCCAGGAGGCGGTTTGGTTGCCGAAGCCAAGCTCGCCATAGGAGTTGACACCCCAACACTGCAGGGCACCCGAAACCACAGCGCAGCCGTCCAAACCACGGATCGAAACCATGCCGACACCCGAGCCGGGCAGACCGATGAGATCGGTCGCCAATGGGACTTGGGTGGAACCCCAGGAATAACCACACCCCCCCCCACAGCTCCAGCACTGAATGCCGCCGTTTACCACGGCGCAAGAACTGCCGTCGCTGACCGCGATCGCGCTGACGCCGGTGGTAATGAGAGTCGGCGTAGGAGAGAGCCGATCG
>JAHFDU010000337.1 GCA_023248835.1 Myxococcales bacterium
GCAATCGTTCGCCACCTAGGACCGAAACGCCGCCCTCTACTCCCCATTCGTTGAGCCAATGGCTGGCAAGGCTGACGCGCGCGACGCCAACCCCTGACTGGCTGGAAAACCTAGGTTCGAAGCCCGACCCGACGAGATAATAGAGCTCGTAGCGCAGATCGCGGCTGAGAATGCCCCACAGGCCGGCGCCCCAATCGCGCTCAAAGCCAAAATTGCGCTCGTCAGAAAGCTGCAAAACCGTGCCGTGGGTGTCGGTCTGTGTCTGCAGGCCGAACGGTACATAAAAGTGGCCGATTCGCGCGTTGATGCGACCGAGCGCAGCGTTTTGTTCGCGCGGCTTGAGCAACGGATCAAGGAAGTTATATAAGTCGACATAGACATTGTGGTATTCGAAATACCAACCGAGTCGCTCCATGCCTTCACGGTCATTGGGAAAACCGACAAAGCCGTCGCGACGCACCATCCGTCCCTGAAAATCGATGCCGACAAGCGTCTTGCTCTTGCTCGAAAACTTCTTGAGCACTTCGACGCCGATCGACTGCCGGCTCGCTCCGTTGCCGTCGTGGTCGGCGCCCAACTCTGCCATCAGCTCACGGCGAAAGCCGAAGTTCTCCGAGAAAAATCGCTCCTGCCACGAGAGTACGGGAGCAACCACGGCTGGCGTAGGTGTGACGCCGGCAAACGGATCGGGCTCCTCGGCGAAGGCCAGCCGAGAAAGCAGCAACGCCACGCCCACTGCCACCGATCGCACGCCATAGCATCGCAGATGCAGCGTCCAATAAAAGCAGAAAATTTCGACCTTGAAACAAACTGCAGTATGGTTGCATTATGTGGTTCGTTTTTGCTGTAGCGGACTGGTCTCGGGTGTGTCTACTCTACTTGTTTGCGACGCTGCTTCCGAGCGCGATGGGCGGCGGCAGCACCGCCGCGCACGGGCCGCCGCTGATCGCTGCGGTCGCCAGCGGTACTTCGGCGATCGCCACCGGTGGCATCATGCTACCGGGCCGCCGCGTCAGCCACGTGCTCATCATCAGTGAAGATGGCTTGCGGCCGGACCTGGTCGAGAGAATGTATTTGCCGTGGCATGAACGCCTGTTGCAACACGGCTCCTACACCATGCATGCCCAGACCATTCGCGATGCCTCGACGCTGCCGGCGCACGCATCGATGCTCTCGGGCGTCACGCCCAAGATGCACGGCCTGACCTGGAACGGCTGGCATCCCGACCGCGGCTACATCAAGACCGAGACGATTTTTTCGCGGGCGCAGGAAGCGGGCTTAAAGACGGCGTTCTTCACCGGAAAACCCAAGCTGTGGCACATTGTGCCACCCGGATCGGCCGACATCTCCGAGCGGCCGGGCTACTACTGTAAGAAGGTGGCGCAGGAAGCGGCCAACTATTTGGTCAAGCATCGCCCCGAACTCGCCTTCGCGCATTTTTCCGACCCCGATGAATTTGGCCATTCCAAAGGCTGGTTGTCGCCCGAGCAGCTCAAAGCGGTGTCGCAAAGCGATCGCTGCATCGGCGTGCTGGTGCGCGCGCTCGAACGCGCCGACATGCTGAAAGATACCTTGATTATCGTCAGCGCCGACCATGGCGGCCACGGACATGTGCATTCCGGCGTGCTTAAAATCGATCGCGAAATTCCCTGGATTGCGATGGGACCTGGCGTGCGCGAGCACTACACCATTCGCACCCCGCTGTCGACGATGGACACCGCGGCGACAGTTTTTTATGCGCTTGGTCTGCCGATGCCCCCCGGCGTCGTCGGCAAACCGCGCACCGAAATTTTCGAAAAATAGCCGGCCGCCAATCAAGCTTCGGGCGAAATTGATATTGTCGGCAATGCCAATTTCGCCTGCTTTGTCGAGCAGTCTGTCACGCCGGGGCGCACGGCCGCAAAGTTGCCGCATAGTCAAAATGCATCCGTTTGCGCCTGCGCTACTTCGCGCCGACCGCATCGTCGCAATGCTGTGGAAGGTCACTCACTTTTCGCCTTGCCCGATCGTTGCTGGTCGAATGGAGGGCAATGCCGATTTCGGTTTTGGCGGGCTGGCGAACGCGGGCAACGCCGATATCTGTTTGGCGAAACTCTCTCCGTAGGCTGGATTTCGTCCCGATCAGTCTTTTTGGCAGCAGCAGTAGAGATCATCCGCGGAAAAAACGCGGGTCGAAGCACCGCAGCTGGCGACAGGCACGTCTACGGTTGTGTTAGAATACAGGCCTGCGCTCATCGGGTAGGACGTACCCTCAAACGACATTGCCGTGCAGAACGGCCCACAGGCGGCCATGCCGCGCCCACATAGCTCTGTGCAGGAGTGCATCTCGTTGGAGGGAAAATTGGTGTAATCACGCAATTCGTAGCAGTGACCCGCGCCGCACCAGTTTTGCGTCGGCTCGGTGCCGTGCGTAGTGCAGTCGTGGTCACAGCTGCCGCAGTGTTTGGCGTCGCTCTGCAAATCGACGCATCCAAGCAGGCCGCAAACGCCGAATCCCGGCTTGCAGCCAGCTTTGCCAGCGATGCAGTCAACATTGGCGGGCGTGACCTGGCCGCAGCTGCCGCAGTTGTTGGTGTCGGTGTTGAGATCGGTGCACTCTCCGGTGCAAGCCGAGCGGCCGCTGCAGTGCAAGCGCAGCGATAGCTTTTCAGTCACCTTGTGACCGCTGCTGTCGGTAAATTGCGCCGCCAACACGCGCATCTCTTCAGTGGTGGTCGCAAATTCGATGCGCCTCGCTTGGTTGATGCTGTTCCACGACAGGTCGAGTTGGTAGCTGCCCGGCTGCAAGGGCGCGAACAGCCCGTAGAGTACGCTGCCGTCGTCGGAGAGCAAACGGCCGCTGAGCTGAGCCGGGCCACCACTTTCGTTGGTCAGAATGGCGACCAGATGCACGGTCTCGCCGGCAGTCAGTTCGCGAGCCGAGGCGTTGAAAGTCACCAGCGAAAAACTGCTGCTGTCGCTGCCGCCGTCGCCGCGGATGGGCAATGGATCGCATTGACAAGCGCCGTAGGTGCTGTCGCCCTGACAGGTTTGAGTACCGGTTTTTCCCAAGCAGGCGCAGGGTTCAACATGGCCGGGCACGCAAAGTCCACGATTGGCGTTTTCTGGCGTGGTGTTGGTTTTGGCGCAGCCGAAGATCAAACCCGCGCTGAGAAAAAAACTCGTCACCGGTGTGCGCATTGTTTTTTCCTTTCAGGAAAAGCTTATCGGCAAACGACCTCGAAAGGTTGCTAATCGCTGTCGCGACTGGCAACGCGGACGCGTTTTTTGGCCTTGTGCGGGTGACCCATGTTGCTCGTGCCCGAGGGAGAGTAGTCTACCCAGCGATAGGAGGCCTCAGGGCGAATGTCGATGTGAATGAAACCGGCGCGCGGGTAGAGACCGAGTCCCATTCCGCCGGTGTCGAGGGTAGCGACAAAATCGCGCAGCGCTTTATCCGACACGCCCGGAATGCGAATGTCGGCGGCGGAGCCGTGAAAGTGAAACGACGAGGTTCGTTTTTGATTGCGGAAACCCGAGACCAATTCGATGCGCTGGTGATAGCGATCGTAGATACGCGACAGCGTCACGAACAGCTCAGGGTCGATCGATTTCTCGGTGTCGGTGCGCTTGCAGCGCCAAAAATGGTTGAGTTTGTCGAGCACATCCGGATCGAGGTTGCCGTCGGTGTCATAGAGGTTGACGTCGATGGCTTCACGAAAGTTGACGGCGTAGAGCTCAAGCTGGCCGGACGGCCACTCGAGCGGTGTCTCACGCAGCTCCGCCAACGGCGCCAATTGCCCCGAAAAACGTGCGTGCCGTTTGCGCTTTTTGGGCTTGGCGACGCGATGGGGCGAAGACGACTGCAAATCGGGCGCATCCGCCAACGCTGGAGCTATCGGTAGGAGCAGCGCGCTAAGCAAAAATATGAGACTCGCTCGCGTCATGAAAAGCGGAAACAAGCTACCTTTGCCGCATTTTTTGGTCAAGTTATACGGATTCTGAAACGAGATCGGTTTCGATTACTTAGCTCACCTTGAAGTGATGGGCCATGGGCGGTCAGGTTCAGTCCTCAATTGACTTTGTTGAAATAAATTAATATCATTGATCCAATCCCGCGACCTGCGCGCCCGGTAGCCCCTCTTGTGGACTCCGCCTTCGCGACGGCCTTCGCCTTGGGATCGGAAAGGGGACTGCATGGGCACCAGACTTTACGTCGGAAATCTGCCGTACACTGTTGATGAGGCTTCGATTCGCTCGTTCTTCGAGACCGGAGGTCGTCAAGTTACACAGGTCAAGATCGTGACCGACCGCGATACCGGAAGGCCGCGAGGGTTTGCGTTTGTCGAGTTCGCCGATGAAACGCAAGCACAGGCGGCGGTTGCCGAGCTCAATGGCAAGGACCTCGGCGGGCGCACGATTGTTGTCAACGAAGCCCGGGAACCACAGCGCGGCGGTGGCGGTGGCGGTCGCGGTGGTTTTGGTGGCGGTGGCGGTGGCGGTCGCGGT
>JAHFDU010000338.1 GCA_023248835.1 Myxococcales bacterium
TCACCGTAGACGTAAGGGTGCGCATCAGCAATCTCGAGCAGCTGGACGTGCTCAAATCCTCGACGCTCGAGCAGCTTGGCGGTGGCCGCGGCCGAGGCGCGCACCTGCGACGGATCAAATCCCGGAAACGAAACGCTCGGAATCCGCACCAATTCTTTTAAGTCGTTCAAATAGTCGGGCGCATGCTTCGCCGCCTGCTGCAGCGCCTCTTCGCGGGAACTGTTGCTGGTCATCGAAACCTCACTGTTCGTTTAATTTAGTAGAGAGAACTCGGTTCGGAATCGGAGCTGGCTTCGGCATTTTCGCCGTCGCTCTGTAGCGCCGGTGGATCGCCATCGTCGACGGCAAATATCTTCACTGAATCGTCGCGATGACGCCCCGGCGCCACCCGCACCAAGATGCTCAAGATATTGCGCTTCAGATCTTCCATCGTCGACGCCGCCGCACCCGCATCGGTCAACTTGCCGAGATACGATTCGCTGTTCGAGCGCAAGACGCGGAGATACCGCTCATCGGATCCATCGACATACACTTTGTCGCGCGCCGGGCACTGCGCCAGCTGCTCGCGCATCTTGTTGTCGATGCGTACGCCGACAAAAAGCTTTCTGTCCGACTCGATTCGCATTGTGCGGGCAAAGACGCTACCATCGATGATCGAATGGGCGCAAGCGCCTCCTTCGACAGGCTCAGGATGAGCGGCCATAAGTCACCCCCAATTATGCTGAGCTTGTCGAAGCCCGACCTCATGATCAAAGCTGAAGCGCCACAACAGAAGGGATGGCTGGTGTACCTCTTGCGCTGCGCCGACGACACCCTCTACTGCGGCATCACCAATCGCCTGCAGATTCGGCTGCGCGCCCACGCGCGCGGTCAGGTCAAATACACCCGCGGTCGCCTACCGGTCGGGCTGTTTTTTTGCGAACCGGTCGCCGATCGCTCTGCCGCGCTCAAGCGCGAAGCGAGGTGGAAACGGCTCTCGCGCGCGCAAAAGTTCGCGCTCAAGGAGCGATCTTGTCGCTGAAGGTCGCGGCTGTAACATTGGTGCTGGCTTCAGCTTGCGGCGGCGGCGACACCACCCATCTCAATTTTTCAGAAATCAACCGCACCATTTTGCAGCCATCCTGCGCCAGTGCTTCGGTTTGTCACACCGTGCGCGGTGCCCTCTTGGCCAACAACCTCGATCTGCAGACCGACGCCTATCACGCGCTGGTGAATGCGCCGGCAGTGAATTCACAGGCGCAGAGTGAGCAGCGGGTATTGGTCAAGCCCTGCGACGCTGAAAACAGTTTTCTCCACATCAAATTCCTGTTGCCGGATTCGGCCGATCCTTCGCTCGGCTATGGTGGTCGCATGCCCTCGTCAGGAAACCCGCCGCTGCCGGCCGATCAGCTGGCAGCGATCTCTAACTGGATCGCGCGCGGCGCGCTGCAAGAGGAACCGCAACCGCCCACCGCCACCAACTGCACCCAGTAAGCAAAATCGTACCATGGCCGTAGCCGCTCCGCCCAGCAACTTTTTCGATCGCTTTTGCGAGGATCCACTCATGTTTGGATTCCAGCCTCGTCAGCTTTGAGCGGCGCGCCGCCACTGCGACCCCACCTCCGGCTCACGGACTCTTTCACCGCCTCGCGCACGGCCTCCGCCTCGCGCACGGCCTCCGCCTCGCGCACGGCCTCCGCCTCGATCTCGGCCTCCGCCTCGCGCACGGCCTCCGTCACGACACCGGATTTCCGCGACGGTCGCGTTTGGCTTGCTACCTCAATTGCTCACGTCCTTCATGGAACAATCGGAAATGCTGCGATCACCTCATCGAGCGCTCCAATAATTCGCGGAAGGCGTGTTTGATCCAAATCCAGTTTAAATAGCAGACGATTTCCGTCGGAACGGTCTCGTACTTCGCAGTTCACGTCGAGTTGCCCTTTCCCGTTACCCTTAATCCGAATTTGAAGCCACATCTCCATCGTTTCCAAAACAGCTTCGCCGCTCAAGGTTTTGTGAACCTGCTGAAGTTCATCGCGAAGTATGACGAAGTCTTCTGCACGCAGCGTCCCGTTGACATGTCCCTCGAAGCCGCCCACGCGCACATTGACGGTGCTGACAACCCAGTTGCCACTGTCGGGATCAGGGACCTCACGCTCGCGACGATGAGGTCGGATCGTGAGATGCTCGCTCTCGCTAGATCCGAGGACGATGTCGAGGGGGCGATTCATCGGGCGCTCTCCATTGGCGACCTCATTCTTACGCAATGTTTCCCTCGGCTGCAATCATCTCCCGGGAGCGCAAAGGCCAAACCATTTCGGCTACGGCTACGGTTACGTTCAGGTGCCAGAGTTGCCCATCACGCGGTGCGCGGTATTGCCTCGAGAGTTACGAATTTTCCGTCCGCTGCTGTAAGATGTCGGCATGGATCTGCAGGGCGCGCACATACTGCTTACAGGGGGAGCGGGTTTTATCGGATCTCACCTGGTCGAGCATCTAGGCGCAGGCGGTAAGAATCGCATCCGCGTACTCGACACCTTTCGGCGTGATGCGCTGCGCCCAGCCGGATTTGCCAGTTGGCCCAATGTCGAATTACTTGAAGGCGACGTCATGGATCCGGCGTCGGTCAAGCGCGCGGTCGACGGCGTCGACTGCATCGTTCACTTGGCCTCGATTGCTGGGGTCGACACCGTGCTCAAGATGCCAGCGCTGACTATGCGAGTGTCGCTGCTCGGCACCGCCAACGTGCTCGACGCTGCGCTCGAGAGCGGGCGTTGCAAACGGTTCGTCGATTTTTCCACCAGCGAAGTGTTCGGCCGTTTTGCCTATCACGTCACCGAATTCGACGTCACGACTTTGGGTGCGGTGGGAGAGGCGCGCTGGACCTACGCGGTCGCCAAGCTCGCTACCGAGCATTTGGCGATGACCTATCACCGCCAATACAACTTTCCCGCGGTCTCGATTCGTCCCTTCAATATTTACGGCCCGCGCCAAATCGGCGAAGGGGCAGTGCACCATTTTATCGTGCGCGCCCTGCGTGGCGATCCGCTCACCGTTCACAACGACGGCTCGCAAATTCGCGCCTGGTGCTACGTCGACGACATCATCGACGCGGTGCAGCGCGTGCTTACCGACGATCGCGCCGTCGGCCATTCGTTCAACATCGGCAATCCGCGCTCGACGGTGACGATTTACAATTTGGCGCGCGACATCGTGCGGCTTTCGTCGTCGGGCTCGCGCATCGAGATGGTCAAGTGGGATCACCCCGACGTCGAACTGCGCGTGCCGGCGATTGGCAAAGCGCGCGAGCTGCTCGATTGGTCGGCCAAAGTCGATCTCGAAGAGGGGCTGCTACGCACCATCTATTGGTACAGATCCCAAAAACAATGAGTGACTTTGTCATCGTCGCCGAACATTTGAGCAAAGTGTTTGAGCCGGGTATTTTGCGAAAAAAAGTCACCGCTGTGACCGACGTTTCGTTCGAGGTTCGGCACCGCGAGATTTTTGGATTTCTCGGCCCCAACGGCGCTGGCAAAACAACGACGTTGAAAATGCTGATGGGGCTCATTTTCCCGTCGAGCGGGCAGGCGAAAATCTTCGATCGCCCGGTCTCCGACGTCGCCGCCAAAAGACGGATCGGCTTTCTGCCCGAAAATCCCTATTTCTACGACTACCTGTCTGGGATGGAGCTGCTCGATTTTATGGGACGGCTGTTTGGTCTCGATCGGCACGAACGAAAAAAGCGCGCCTACAAACTTCTCGATCGAGTCGGCCTCGGCTGCGCCGGCGATCGCGCCTTACGTAAATATTCCAAAGGCATGCTGCAGCGCATCGGCATTGCCCAGGCGCTGATCAATGATCCCGAACTGGTGGTGCTCGACGAGCCTATGAGCGGCCTTGACCCGATCGGCCGGCGCGAGATTCGCGATCTGATTTTCGATTTGCGCAAAGATGGCAAGACAGTGTTTTTCTCAACCCACATCTTGTCCGACGTTGAACTGCTCTGCGATCGGGTCGCCATGGTTGTAGGCGGCCGCCTGCGCGACGCCGGACCGCTTGACCAACTTCTTTCGCCGCGGCTGCTTCATACGGAAGTGGTAATTGACATCGATGGCGAAAAGAAAATTCTGCACTTGTCTCCGGCGGAGGACGTGAACCAAAAACTGGCTGAGGTCTTGGCGTCCAAGCAGCGCATCGTTTCGGTCACGCCGCGCCGCGAGTCACTCGAAGACCTGTTCGTCCGCGAAGTCAAAAGTGGCGACGTTGGCGGCGGCGCTGAACACCACTTGGGCGACCCAAAATGAGACTTCCGTTCGTCCTGAGCGAAGTCGAAGGAGTCGTGCTTCGACTTCGCTGCGCTTCGCTCAGTACCGCCCCCCATAAGTTCGTCGACAAACGTCAAACGGGCGGTACTTCGCGGAAGAGTCACTCGGCTTGCAAAAAAGCCGCAAGCCTTGCGCCCCTCCCGCGCGCTCTCCCGGGAGGGGGCGGCGCCGCCCCCTCCCGA
>JAHFDU010000339.1:0-3136 GCA_023248835.1 Myxococcales bacterium
ACACTGTGCGTTGCACTGTCGCTGATCGCGGGCCCCGCGCTCGCTAATCCGCCGGTGCGTTTTGAAGCGAACGTCGGTGCAGCCGAGGCCACCCTCGCCGACACAGTTCAGCTGACAGTGTCAATTGAACGCGACGGCACCCAAACCTTCGACGCTTACCGCCCGCCGCCAGTGCCCGATTTTGCAATCGTGCATTCGAGTGAGAACACGCAAATGCAGTGGTCGGCGATGGGCGGTCATCAGACGGTACGGACACTCGAAGAGCATGTCTATCTCCTGCGCCCGCGAAAGAAAGGCAAGCTCACCATTGGCGCGGCGACGCTGAAAGTGGGAGGCACCGAGCTGCATACCCGCCCGCTCAACATTGTGGTCACGTCTGCGCCGCGAAACGTACCGGTTCCACCGCTCAGCTCGCCGCTTCCAATCCCGATGCCGAACGCATTGCCACCGCCAGTGACCGCAAGCGGCCACGACGAACAGGTATTTGTCGACGCGCAATTTGAACCAAAAAAAGTTTACGTCGGTGCACAGCTGACCGCTGCCTGGCGGCTCTATACCGAGACCGACATTCTCAAGTACCGGACCGTGGCAGAGCCTAAGCATCCCGATTTTTGGTCGGAGAACCTGTTCGCGCCTGCCGCCCGGCTCGGCTGGGATCGAAGCGAGGTGAGAGGACATCCCTATATGGTGGCACTGCTACTCAAGCAGGCGCTATTCCCGCTCAAGCCGGGGCGTCTCGAGATCTCGCCGCTGGAATCTGAGGTGACAACGATCGACACCGCCTTCTATTCGGGCATTGCCAATGCACGCAAGTCCCGGCCACTGATCGTCCAGGTATCGCCGCTGCCGACGATTGGCCGTCCGCCCAATTTTGACGCCGCCAATGTCGGCCAGTTCCAACTGTTTGGTGGCATCGATCGGGCTGACATCAAAGCCGGCGAAGCAGTGTCGTGGCGTATTGTCATTCGTGGTGTCGGCAACATTCGCAATGTCAAGTTGCGTACGCCGCACACCGATGGCTTCAAAATCTACGATCCGACGGTGCACGAGACGGTGGAACCCACCGAACCGGTGCAGGGAGAAAAGGTGTACACATTTTTGGTGATGCCCGAACATGGCGGCGAACTGCAGCTGCCGCCGGCGGAGCTCGCCTATTTTGATCCGAATGATCAGAAGTACCACGTCGCGCGCACCGACCCCTACACGCTTCGAGTGCGGGGAAACGCCGACAAGGCGCTGTCGACGGAGAACACCCTCGAGGGTGAAATTCGGCCGATCCACAATCGCCGCGCGGTGCGCTCGCAAATTGGTTTCGATCTTTGGCGCGGCACCTCGGCCACAGTTCTTTTGGTGACGCCGCCGTCGCTGTGGCTGGGTGTGCTCTTCGGTCAGCGTCTGCGCCGCCTACTGTCGCGCGAAACCGTGCGCTCCAAGAAGCGGCGCGCTCAAAGAGCCGCACGTCGGCGCCTCAAAGTGGCTGAATATCATATCAAGGCGCAGCGGCCATCGGCGTTTTTCGGCGAGTGCGCGCGCGCTTTGTACGAACACCTGGAGTATCGGCTCGGCGCCAAAGTCGAAGCACTTACACTCGACGAGCTGCGCGACCATCTCCAGACCTACGGATTTTCGGATGAGGTCTCTAGCGCAGTGGTGGCGGAGCTGGAAAGTTGCGATTTTGCGCGTTTTTCGCCATCGGCCTCTGGTCCCGGAGAGATGCGCGCCGCCTTGCGACGAGTGCGTTCACTGCTTGAGACGATTGAGCAGGCCAAGTCTGAAAAAGAGGCGGCGTAAAAATGACGCGCCTCCTTGGGATCTTGTTGATCTTCACCTTGGGTGTCGCGCGCGCTGAAGAGTCGCCGAAAGATGCGGTATTTCGGCGCGGCAACGAGGCCAGTCTGCATGGCCGTTATGACGAAGCGAGCGCCGCGTACGAACAGGTGGTCGCTCTAGGCATCCACTCGATCGATCTCTATTTCAATCTCGGTAACGCCTATTTTCGCGCCAACCATCTTGGAAGCGCCATCTGCAACTACGAGCGGGCGCTCGAGCTCGATCCGCAGAACGAGGACGTGCAGTTCAATCTGAAAGCCGCCCGTGAAGTGGTAAAAAAGCGCGGCGAGGATCGTTTAGTAGGCGCTGAAGAGGCGCCATTTTGGATCCGCGCCGCCTCGAGCTACACGCTCGGTCTGGTGAGCTGGCTTTTTCTGCTGAGCTATTTGGTGCTGTTTGGTCTGCTCATCGCGCAGCAGTTCATCACGCCCGGCTTTCTCCGCATCGGTCTGCGTTCGGCCATCGCGTTCTTGGCGCTCGGTGCACTCGGAAGCGGCGCGCTGGTCGCCGGGCGCCTCTATATGGCCGCCGAGGTCGAACAAGCGATCATCCTCGACGACAGCGTGCAGGTCAAAGACGGCCCGGACGCCAGCGATCACTCAAGCTTCAGCGTCCACGCCGGCCTGCGTGTGCGTATTGTCGATCGCGAACACGGGTGGTTCCGTTTGCGCCTCGCCAACGGTCTCGAGGGTTGGGTGCAGAACAAGAGCGTCGGAAAGCTTTGAAAACGCCAAAACTCGAGACTCTAGAGTCTCGACGGCGCCCGGACTGCCGGGAGCCCCTGCGCCTTGGTAGCGAGGGCAGCGAGGGCCAGGGGCGCCCGGAAGTCGGCGTTGATTCGCGCTTCGCGATTCTTACCACCGCCGACAGCTGAGCAGCTGACAGTGGAGAAAAATCGCAAAATCGCGTTGACCTCCCGTAACCTTCGCTCTTGAAATGAGGACTAAAGTAGGTGATTTCATGAATGAATCCGAAACTGTAGGCTGTCGGCTGTGAGCTGTCGGCGGCGCCCGGACTGCCGGGCGCCCCTGCGAGGGCAGCGACGATTGCACGATGGCGGGCGGGCGCCTATAGTGACACCCCAATGTTTGCCCGGTTAGGACCTGGAATCTGCCTGGTTTTGGCGAGCCTGACGCTCGGCTGCAGCCACAACATTGGCGACGCTTGCACCAGCAACATCGACTGCAATCCCTTGGGAGATCGCTTTTGCGACAAATCGGCGCCAGGTGGTTACTGCACGCTCGAAGGTTGCGACGTCAGCACTTGTCCGTCGGAAGCGGTATGTATTCGCTTTTTTACTCCGCTC
>JAHFDU010000339.1:3146-4462 GCA_023248835.1 Myxococcales bacterium
CTCTTGAACCAGCCGTGCACGTACATGAACAACAGCCGCTCCGACTGTCGCGCCGACGAACGCTGTTTGCGCGACGACAGCAGCGGCGCCTTGGCTCACTGTGCGCCGGAATCGAGCGAACGTCGCTGGTGTCAATTGCGCTGCAATGCGGATCGCGACTGCCGACCCGGATATCAATGTCGCACCACCGGTACGCTGGGTGCCGAAGCGGTGCCGACGCTCGATACAGACATGACGACCGGAGCTCCAGCGAAATTTTGTGCGCCGAGCGGCTAGCCGAGGACGACGGTGACTGGGTACTGGCCGAGCGCGATCGGTGCGCGCCAGCGCGATTGCGGAACAATCAGATGGCCGGTCGCGTTCGCATCCAGCGGTTTGCGGTCGTCATGGATGAAAAAGCGGTTGCGAATCGAGCGGCGGTTCCAGCCTGCGGTTGATGCTTCCACGTGGGCATCGATCACAACTTCGGTAGGCGCATTCTTTTCAGATTCGCGTGGATCGAAGCCACTGACCACCAGCGCGGTGGTGGCGACGCCGCGCTTGAGCGCGTAACCGACCAGCCGTATTGCCGTCGCGGCCTCTAGCGCGCCGAAATTTGCTAGCACCACCAGCAGGTGGCAGGCGAGCTCGCGCGGCGAGAAACGATCGAAGACCATCAGATCGGAACTGAGTAAGAAGCGCGCTGTGACGATGTGATCGTCGAGGTCGAGCCGAATCAGATTGACTCGATCATAAGGCGCTACCGTGGCGTTGCGCGGCGATTGGGCCATCTCACCGGCTTGCGGAGCGACTTTGGCTTGCGGCACGTGAACCATGCCAAATCGGGTGAAGATGCACAGTGCATTATAGTGGAGAGCGGGATCGTGGCCGGGGAGGTCTTCCGCCAAGTCTCCACCCAAGTTGAGAGAGGTAAAGATGTTGATGCGGCGCTGCTGAGCGATCTTGCTCAAGCGGACAAAAGCCGCCGCTGAGCTTGCCGGTTTGCTAGCGGCCGATTCCGACAGAAAGACGGTCTCGCCCGAACGCACCTGGTCGAGCGCTTCGACGGTCCGATCGATCGCCTGTCGCTCGGGTCCGGCAGGCAAACCGATGAGGTGGAAGGCGTTCATGCGCGCGCATCGTACCACGCGCCGCTGTCCGGCAGCCGGACAGTGTCCGGTAACCGGACAGGAATTCCGCCGCGCCAGTGCCTAAGTCTTTGAAAATCATTGGTTCGGTTTTCGGCACGAGACTGGCAATGCAACGCGGTATGGAAAAACCGCTGCTACTTCTCAAGTTAGTGACACTGGTGCACCAGTCGATTGATCGCGTGTCCG
>JAHFDU010000460.1 GCA_023248835.1 Myxococcales bacterium
TCGACACATGCCTCGGCGGGTGCCGATGGCAGTGGTGCCGATGGTTCCAGACTTGCTCGCTCGACAAATCCAGCATGTTCGATCGGTGGGGATGGCTTGCGCTTCAACCCCTACCAGGCAAGCCGCAATCAGTTCGCGCATGCACTAGCAGGTGGGTATCGCGTGGTCAGCAGAATCAGTTATGAATCCGTGCTTCCCGGCATTTCGATTCAGCCCATTCTGATCTTTCAGCACGACGTCTACCATAACTCGCCGGGGCCAGGTGCTAACTTCGTCGAGGGCCGTATTCAGCTGAATTCGATTTTTGAGATCCGCTACGAGAAGGCCACGTCGTTGTCCATTACTTACAATATGTACACGCGTGGTGGTGCAAACAACAGCATTCGCGATCGTGACAACATCGGCTTCTTCCTCAAATATCAGTTCTAAAGAACTTCCGCTGTAACAGATCCTGCTATCGGGCAAAGATAATGACTGAGCACTGTAAAAAATCGGTAAGCATGAGCTTCGGGCTAAGCCTCGTTGCCCTGTCAATGTCGGCGATGTCTCAAGGGGAGGCACCTGATGTTGCGGCAGGAAGTCTGGATACAGCGGAAATTCAAGCCTCATCGGTTGCTTCATCTTCGACGCAGCCTCATGTTGTGGAAATGGCTGTCAAGGCACCCAGTAGTCCACTCGTTAAAGTCGTCAATACCGGCGAACGCTATGTTGCTGTTGGCAACCGGGGGCATATTCTTGTGTCGGCGGATGCAAGAAAATGGTTGCAGGCTAAAACGCCTGTGGACAGTCTTTTGACGAGTGTG
Source organism: Myxococcales bacterium (assembly GCA_023248835.1). Lineage (GTDB taxonomy): Bacteria > Myxococcota_A > Polyangia > Palsa-1104 > Palsa-1104 > JAHFDU01. The sequence continues at coordinate 804 of JAHFDU010000460.1, forward strand.
ACCTTTACAGATACAAAAAATGGTTGGGCTGTTGGTCACGATTCGGTGATACTTCATACCTCTGATGGCGGCATAACCTGGATACTGCAGAACTTCCAGCCGGATTTGAATAAACCTCTCTTCGATGTGTTGTTCATCGATGCTAATCGAGGATATGCAGTTGGGGCCTATGGCCTCTTTTTGTCCACCACTGATGGTGGTATCACGTGGTCTCAGGTTGCGGCCAACCCTGTCACCGAAGATGAACGCCATTTGAATGCCCTCACCAAACTGGGTGACGGTAGCCTTATGGTTATCGGTGAGGCTGGGCTTATTGGCCTCTCAAATGATGCGGGTGATACCTGGATGAGGCTCGAGAGCCCCTACGAGAGTTCGCTTTTCTGTGTAATTGCCGCAGGCGACAGGGGGGCTTTGATCGGCGGTTTGCGCGGGAATGTGTTCTACAGCGCCGATGTCCAAGCCGGTCACTGGTCGAAGATTGAGACTAAAACGGATCAGTCTTTGTTTGGCATGGCGGCATTGCCACGTGGTGAAGTTGCGATGGTGGGATTGAACGCGACATTACTACTCGTCGGGAAAGATAGGGCTGTGCGTCAGGTGCCGATCAAAGATCCGCGTGGCAATCGTCAAACCGAAACATTGTCTTGGGTGCTGCCTGCTGACGACGGAGCAGTGCTTGTCGTGGGCGATGCGGGTGTGCAGCGACTCGATGCATCGAAATTCTGATTCTCCGTAAGTGTAAGAGCATGATGTTCATTAAACGGCGTGTTTCAGGCGTCGGTCACGCTTTAATGGTCTTGGTAGGGATTCTGGTGTCGTTGTCCGCTTTTAGCAACGATTCAGGATTGGTTGCAGTTGCCGAAATTGCACCCCGCCATAAAGAGTTGAACGACTTATCGGTTGCCTTATTGAAAGATCGCTTTGATCGAGAGGTTGCAACCCCGGAGTTCGAGGAGCGGAAGCTTCACTTTTATCTTGGGTCGCGCGGTCTTTTCGAAGAAATCGAGAGTATTTCACTACAGTTGGATGGTGAATTGCCCGTATTACTGTCGGCGACTTATATTGATGGTGCGCTATTGGCAGCGAGTGGTGGTCTACTGCGGATGGGCACGTGGGCGCTTGCTGTTGGTGACCATCGGCTGCGTATCGTATGGAAAATGCGTGGCGGAGTACTCCGTGATCAAGTCGTCCAGATTTCAGTGCCCGCGCCTGCCGAGTATGGGGAGTCGGTGGACGTTGACTACGAGTTGGCTCTCCAGCATCGATGGCCATCGTCGGATTTCAGGTTTGCAGTCATCAACTGGTTGCCAGGAAAACCATCGATCTCTTGGATGGACCGCCTACTGGGGGTGTCGTCACGCGTAGAATCTTATGGCATTGGCGGCCGTGACGATCCTCGTTGGAGGTCGGCGAGATATCTCGCGACCGTCGGACAGTGTTGGCCTGCGGCATTAATTCTCGGAAGGCTTGATGCTTTTCAAGTGTCTGATGCCGCTACTTCTGCGCTATTAGCAACAGTGACCGCAAGATGCGGGCTGATCGAGACAGCGCAGAGCGCACTTGAACGTAGCGCTGGGGCGGAGGCACGATTACGTACGGAGGCATCGCTTGCGATTGCGGAAGGCTATTTGAACCGTGCTGATGCGGAACGCACGCTTGCTGTGCTTGATCGTCTCCCCGCGGACCTTGAAGACAAAGATCGCAATCGAGGCGCTGTACTGCGCGCTCTCGCTCAATTCGTTGAGCGAGATTTCGATGCCGCTGCTCGTGCGTTGCAACGAATCCTAATCGATCCGCTGCGTCTAGTCGGAGCGCCAGTCGAAGAACGACTATGGGCGGCCACGGTACGCTATGACCTTGCGCTTGCTTTATTAGCTTCTGGATCTGTTGATAGAGGTCGTGCGCTGCTCGACCAGCTAGGACAAAGTAGTTCTGCAGATCGTGCAGAAATTGTATTGCGTGATCGCGCCAATCTGACGCTGGCCTCGCACTTCTTGTCAGCCGGGCAGGGTGCCTCTGCTCGCGCCATCTATCAAAGGATGTTGCTGGAAGGGCCTTATTCAAACCTGGCGCTTTTGGGGCTGGGCTGGGCTGCGCTCGCACCGCAGGGGTCTGCACAGGCGGCGGGCTATTCTAGAGGTGGCGTGGCGCAGCGGGCAACACCGAAGTTCGCCCTGAAAGCGCTCCAAAGCCGGCGGCTGATTGACTGTCAAGAATATAACCGATTGGCAATATTTCCTACCGAACTCTGTAATTCATTGCGGCCGTTCGCTCTGGCCGCTGTTTCTGCGCATCCGGAATATCTGGCGGCAGAGGCATTGTCGGCGTGGCAGGAGCTTGCCGTTCGCGATCCGCGGGATTCTGCAGTCCGGGAATCATGGGCGGCAGCAGGTTACGCGGCGAAGCGCGCCGGGAGTCTTAAAAAGGCAGGGGCGGGTTCAACCGGTCAGCGCAACACATTGGTTGAAATGCTCCGCGGGTGAAAGATAGCGCAGTGTCTTCCTCGGGCGACGATTGAGCTTCAGCGCAATTTCATTCAATTGTTCTTGCGTATACAGCCCGAGGTTCGTCTTCTTCGGAAAGTACTGTCGTAGTAATCGATTAGTGTTCTCGTTTGTTCCGCGTTGCCATGGACTGCTTGGATCGCAGAAGTAAATCTTCATATCCGTTTCCATCGACAGCCGCGCGTGGGCCGCGAGTTCCGAGCCCCGGTCCCAGGTGAGTGACTGCCTCAGCGCGAGCGGCAACGTCAGGATTTGATCGGCCAAAGCCCTCACCACTGACTGTGTGTCACGTGCGCCAACTTTGATCAGCATCGTGAACCTGGATTGACGCTCGACGAGCGTTGCGATGTGGGTATTTCCTGAGCCTGCTACCAGGTCACCCTCCCAATGCCCTGGCACTGCACGGTCTTCGATTTCTGGCGGGCGCTCCGAGATCGAGACAGCGTCCTTGATCGAGCTGCGCATCGTGCCGAGATTGCCGTGCCGAGACTGGCGGAAGACACGCTTGGTTCTCAGGTGCTTCTGCAACTCCTTACGCAGCACACCGCGAGCTTGAATGTACAAAGTTCTGTAGATCGTCTCGTGGGAAACCTGCATGGCCGGTTCATCGGGATAGGTCCGTTTTAGCCAGCCTGCGACCTGCTGGGGTGACCAGTCGTGAGCGAGCTTCAGGGCTACCGTATCGCGCAGGGAAGTGTTCTGTGCAAGCAAACAGGGCTTGGGTCGTTTGGCGTCGTCCCAAGCCACCTCGTCAGCACGAGTCGCACGATACCTCCGTCGACCTCCGTGGCGGGACACCTCGCGACTGATGGTCGATGGCGCGCGTCCCAGTTCGCGTGCGATGTCTCGAAGCGAGCGATCAGCTGCCAACCCGCGAGAGATGCACTCTCTATCGCCAAGCGTCAGCGCCAGCCTCGATCGTCTTCGGGTCGCTGGTCGGATTCCGCCATGCAGCCGAAGCACGCCGAAAATCGAAGCTGGGAACTTGCCCAGAACCCGCGCAATCTCGCTCTGGAACTCACCGCGCTGCCATCGATCCCACAGTTCGGTCTTCTGAGCGTCAGTGAGCCCAGGCCGCCCCAGCTTGACCATCAATCACCTCCCTCGACAATTCGTCGAATCTTGAAGTGTTGCGCTGACCGGTTGAACCCGCC
>JAHFDU010000340.1 GCA_023248835.1 Myxococcales bacterium
TCTTCGTCGACTTTGCTTTTCCACTTTCCCGAATCGAGATCGGCTTTGAATTTGCCGACGTTGAGTCCGATTTCGGCTGCGTACTTTTCCAGGTTCGGGCGATCGAGCGCTTGCTGATTGGCAAACATCTTGGCGTGCATCTCCCAAAATTTTCCTTGTGCTTTTGCTGCGAGCGCTGCCTCGGCCGCATTCTGCGCGTTGTTGTGGAAGGGGAGTGGCAACTGCTTAAAAGCGACGCGCACATCTTTGGGATAGGCCTCGAGCACCTTGGTCACCGTCGGCTCTACGCGGCCACAAAACGGACACTGGAAATCGGAAAACTCGACGATCGTCACTTTGGCACTCTTAGGACCCTTCACTGGCGCATCTCCGAGTAGCGCTTTGTAAACGGTGTTCTGATCCGGCTCGCCGGCCCGCGGCTGCTGCGGCGCCGGCGCCTCGGCTTTCTCTTTGCCGTCCTTGGTGATCTCGGCGTAAAGCTCGCTCGGCGAAGTGCCTTTGGCCAGTAGTGCGTCGGCCGCTTTGATTTCTTTGTCGATCACCGTCTTGAATGCCTCTTTCGGCTGCGCTCCGCGCAGCGGCCGGCCGTTGACGAAAAACGACGGCGTGCCGCGCGCGCCAAACTTCTCCGCCAGCGCCTGTTCTTCTTTGATTGTGGCGGTGAATTTGTGCGAAGCGATCGCGGCTTTGAACTTGCCCACATTCAACCCGATCTCGTCGGCATACTTCAGATAGGTCGCCTCATCGAGGTGCGCCTGATCAGCAAACAGCTTGCCATGCATCTGCCAAAACTTGCCCTGTTCGGCGGCGGCCATCGCGGCTTCAGCCGCTGGCATCGCGTTGTTGTGGAACGGCAGCGGATTGTTTTTCCACACCACGCGAATGTCTTTGCCGTACTCTTTTTCGAGATCGCTCACTGTCGGCTCAACTTTTGAGCAGAACGGGCACTGGAAGTCGGAAAATTGAATGATCGTCACTTTGGCGTTTTTGCCGCCTTTGGCGGGCGAATCGCCAACCGGGATTCTGTAGACCACATTGCTCTCGGCCTGTGCCTGTGGATTGGCCGCCGGCCCGGCTGCGGTCTTGGCTTTCTGAATGATCGCCGCATAGAGTTGACCCGGTTTTACTCCTGCACGCGCCAGTTTGTTGGCATTGACGATCTCTTCGTCGACGATCTTCTTAAATGCGTCGAACGGTTGCGCGCCCGAGAGCGGCCGGCCGTTGATGAAAAAGTGCGGCGTGCCGCGGCCACCAAACTTGGCGGCTTCATCCTGATCCAACTTGATCGCGGCGGCGAATTTGTTGTTGTCGAGCGCGTCCTTGACCTTGTCCGCCGGCAGGCCGAGTTCGGCGCCATACTTTTCGAGCGCCGGACGATCGAGCGCCTGCTGATTTTGGAAAAGTTTGTCGTGCGCCGCCCAGAATTTTTCCGAGCTCTGCTCGGCCGCGACCATGGCCAGATTTGCTGCTGGCACCGCGTTTTGATGGAAGGGCAGTGGGCTGTTTTTCCATACCACGCGGACGTCATTGCGATAGGTCTTCATGACTTGGTCGACGGTGGGCTCGACCCGCGAGCAGAACGGGCACTGGAAGTCGGAATATTCGATAATCGTAATTTTGGCCTCGGGATTGCCTTTCATTGGGCCGCGCCCGACCGGTACCGCATAGCGCTCGACGCTGGAGTCAACCTGGGCAGCGCCAGGCATTTTGATCGGTCCGCTGGCCGATTTGGTCGCAGTGGTGGTGCCGATGTAGTAGCCGCCAGCGAGACCAACGATCACACCGACAATCACAAACGTGTTGAGTCCTGAACCTGAACTTTCGTGTGAGGATGACATGCCAAAAGCCCTTTCTGCGCAGCGCTCACTGCGCACGTCAAAAACGTACAATGCGCCGGTACTGAAGCACCCGCGGTGGCGAAGAAAAAGAAAAGCATCGATGAACTGAGCGCAAGCACCGTCGGTAGGATACCCTTCAGTGAGACGATTGCAAGTGTTGGCGCGGGTTGGACAGGGGCGCCCGGAAGCCCGAGCGCCGCCGACAGCTCACAGCCGACAGCCGACAGTTTCGGATTCATTCATGAAATCACCTGCTCTAGTCCTCCTTGCAAGAGCGAATTCACGGGAGGGTCAACGCGATTTTGCGATTTTTCTCCACTGTCAGCTGTCAGCTGTTGGCTGTCGGCAGTGGTAAGAATCGCGAAGCGCGAATCAACGCCGACTTCCGGGCGCCCCTGCGGGTTGGAGGGTCGGGTCGGTCGGGCGGCATCAGGCGGCATGCCAAGGGAAATCTTTTCTTCCAGCGGCCGGAGCACGAGCTGCTGTTTCGCCTTGGCGTCGCGCTGTAGTCGGTGCGGGACTTAGTGTGTTGCCAACTTAAATGGAATGGCAGTGGGGTTGGCGACCTGCGTGGTGGTTTGTGACACGAAGTAGACCCGGCTCTTGTCATGCACTCCGTCGATGTAAAGATCGATGATGATGGGTTCCGCGTTGGTGCCGAAGTAGAATCCCTGGTTCATTTCGCCGCTGCCAGTGTCGAGCGTAGTCCCGTAAAAATCGATCCGGGTGCCGTTCGGCGAGGTTACCGACTTGGCTTGCACATAAGTTGCCGCACTGCAGGTAACACAGGTGATCGGCTGGTCGGTGTCAAGGGCTCCAGGAACAAAAATCGAGCCCCACACTTCATGCTGCGTACTGAGTCTTGTGGCATAAGTGAGCTGGAAGCTGCCGACTCCACTCGATTGCAGGAAGAAAAGTGGCGCGTTGTCATTTGGAACCGCCGGCACCACATTGGCCTTAATTGTGAAGGTGTCGCCGCCGGTAGGTGTAGTGAAACAGGGTGGGCAAGTCGCTCCGCCACAATCTGCGCCGGTCTCGTCGCTGTTGCGGACGCCGTCGGTGCAGTTCGCGGCAGTACAGACCGATGCGGTGCAGACTTGGGAAGCGCAGTCGGCTGCTACGCTGCAGTGCTTGGTTGCCGCACAAGCGGAGCATGCCGCGCCACCACAGTCGACGTCGGTCTCGGCGCCGTTGCGCGCGCCGTCGTTGCAGGTGGCGGCAACCGAGGCGCAGCGCCCTGATTGACAGAGCTGGGTCGAGCAGTCGGCATTGGTGAAGCATGTGGTGCCGACCGCGCACGGCGAACAGCTGCCGCCACAATCGATTCCACTCTCGCTGCTATTGAGCAGGCCGTCGCTGCAACTAGATCCAACGTTGATAAAACAGCCCGCAAGTCCGCACAAAAAAGCAAACGGCAAAACAAGTCTCATTCGACCACCTCGTGCAAAAGAGAACCAAATTGTAAAAAAATTTGCAAGGGACAGTCCTCCGTCCGCAGAGGCGCCCGGAAGTCCGAGCGCCGCCGACAGCTCACAGCCGACAGCCTACAGTTTCGAATTCATTCATGAAATCACCTGCCCTAATCCTCTTTCAAGAGCGAATTTACGGGAGGGTCAACGCGATTTTGCGATTTTTCTCCACTGTCAGCTCTAAGCTGTCGGCTGTCGGCGGTGGTAAGAATCGCGAAGCGCGAATCACGCCGACTTCCGGGCGCCCTGCCTCCGTCCGCTGTCCCGCCAAGATCCTATCAAAGCGATCGAGATGGATCCAAATCCGCGGGAGGTCTGTCCCGCCCCGATCCCATCAAAGCGATCGAGGTACCTAGCGCTGGGGATGGCGCGCGATCTCGGCGTTCACGGAAGCCTGGAGCAGCGGCAGCGCAGGACTGGTCTCGCTGCTGTTGAACAGCGACGACAGTGACTGGCCGGCTTTGGTGAGCAGAGGACTGAGATCGCCTAAGGTCGCGGCATTTCGAAACTGAGCAGAGAGGAGCAATAGGATAGGTCCCTGCGGATCACCCGACTGCGACTGGCGCTCGAGATCTTTGGAAATATTGATCAGCAGCTTAGCGAGTTCTTGCGGCCGCTGCGATTGCAGGGTCTGAAGCTGAGACAACAGGAGTGCGGGGCCGGACAGCTCGACCGGATCGAGCGGCGAATCGCTCGACTGGTGCAACTTGGCGAGCGCTTCGGGTCGCAACTTGGCGCCCGACGCGGCGCTGCCCTGGGTCTCTAGCGCCAAGACCGGATCAATGACGGTCGCGCGGTATGCCTGGAATGGTGCAGTCGGAATCGCGAGTGGGCTCACGCGTCAAGACCGAGCAAGCGCCGGGCCAGATCCAGCGCGTACGCATCGAGCCGAGCTAACATGCGGCGGGGCAGAAACTGCCTCATTGTGGCAGATCGTGCCTGGTTGATAGGCAGGAGTTGCCGGGGGTTGTTCGATCTACAGCGATGTGGTCTAGCACCCTCCACTGGGGGAGAGCATGGCAAAGAATCGTCCTTGAAGGATCCTCTCGGCGCGGTCCCAGCGCGCAGGGGTGCTCGGAAGTCGGCGTCGATTCGCGCTTCGCGATTCTTACCACCGCCGACAGCCTACAGCCGACAGCTGACA
>JAHFDU010000031.1 GCA_023248835.1 Myxococcales bacterium
AGTGGTTGTACAGAACAATCACCGGTGCGTTCTTGGTGCGCAGCTCGAACTTGATGCGATCGATGACGTCGTCGTCAAACAGTGCGACGTCAAACTGGCCCTCCTGCTTGTTGGGATTGACAAACAGCAGGGTGCGCTCCGCCGTTGGTGTGGCCACCAGTTTTTTCTCCCAATCAGTCGGCAACTCGTCGTCCCAATTGCACTGGCAGCTCTGTTGGCCGTCGGCGTCTTCGCACATGGTGAATCGGTAATCGCGATTGAGCAGTGCGCCGCCGGCGGCGTTGAACGAATAGATGACGTCGGTGAAAGCGTAGGGGATGGTTTTTGAGCTGACATGTCCGCCGACGTTCATGAGATACCGCTCGGATAGGTCGGTGTCGCCTTCAGATTTTACTCGGTCAAGGTCGCTGTGTTGGTTGAGCAAGATTTCCATCGCGCCGGTATTCGCCATGTAGAGGCAACTGCCAGCGTCCAATTGATTGGGAGAGGGCAGAACAAATGGCCGCAGTTGGTCACGAGCGCTTTCTGACAAGGCGCTCTTCAAAAGATAGCGCTTGGGTCCGTTTTCGAAATCGCCCTGCCAACGCGTAAGCGTTTTCGGCAGCAGACGATCGCTAGAACTCGCGAATTGCGCAGGCCTCGCCGATATCATCGGCTGTGATCCAAGACTGGTCTGGTCGGTCGTCAGGAAGGGCCCATTGTAGACGTGGCGACCCTGCTTCTGTAGCGACTTGCCGATGTCCGTCTTACTGATCGAGTTGTGTTCGAGTGTTAGCCAGCGCAGATTCTGAAGTTGCGCGAGCACTGCCAGCGCGCTCTTGTCGAGTTTGTTGTTATCGAGGGTGAGCCACTGCAGGTCGGCAAGCGACGCTAACGGTGAAAGTTCGGCGATCTGGTTCTGCTGCAATCCCAGTCTTTGTAGTAAAGTGAGATTTTTCAGCGGCGAGAGATCGGTGATTTGGTTGGCGCCCGCTTGCAGCGAAATCAGGTGTGACAGCAATGCGATCGGTTCGAGCGAAGTGATCTGATTTTCCCACAGACTGAGCGATTTGAGGTTGGCGAGCGCTTCGATGCCGTCGAGCTTTTCGATCTTGCGATCGGGACACTCGAGCGTCTGTACCATTTCCAGCACGGCGCGGTCGAGATCGCCGCTCTTGATTTCCGCCGCCTCACGCACGCAGGCTTCGAGGTTGGGATCGGCAAATGCGACGACGGGTGCTGGCGCAGCGTCGGGGACGCTCGTCACCGGAACGGGTGATGAAGGGCGGTCGCAGCCAAGCAGGCAAATTGGAAAAAGCAAACCGACGCTGGCGATTTTCATCGCGCCGATTTACCACGAGCAGGAGGGAAAAGGAAACCTAATCCTAATTGTCGGAGGTCTTAAGGGTGAACGTCGAGGCTGCGTAGCCATCGACCAAGACAAACAGCGTGCCATTTGAGGTTGGGGTGTAACGGATGGTCTCGTTGCCCGATGTGGTGTAGCCGCGCGCCAGGTACTGCTCCTTGGTGGGGGCCTGACCCATTTGAATGTAAAGATCGACATCGTTCGGTGCGGTGCTGCGAATCACGATCGGTCGGCCGGCCAGCACCGCCAGCGAGTAGACCTTTGATTCTCCATGTCCGACCTGACCCGAGACATTGAGGTGCGTGACCGTGCTTGGCGGCGCGACCGGCGGGGCGGTGCCGCCTCCCTCGGTGTAAGTGATGGTCAACGAGACACTGCTCGCCGCCGCATATCCCTGCACCCCAGCGTAGACCGTCGCCGGGCCAACCACCGTGCACTGCTCGTTCGATCCGCTCTTGTAGGGGCGGCAGTCATAGCTCGATTCGGTCGGCGCTGCGCCTTTGCGAACGTACAGGTCGGCATCGCCGGTGCCGGTCATCGTTGCCGTCAGAGTTGCGCCTGCGGCCAGCTGATAAGGACCGAACTGGTTCCACTGCCCGGCAGTGGGGGATGCGCTCACTGTCACAGTTCGGACCGCCCCGGTGCCGCCGCCCCCACCGCCGCCGCCGCCGCCGGTTGTGACCTGCGGCTGCTGCGATCGGTCGAGCAGTTCTTTGACCTGGGAGTAGGTGATTTTGCCGCTGGCCACTGCGTAGTCGCTGTGGCCCGTCGGCAGCCAGACGAAGTCGGGGTGCGCCTTTTTGCTGCCCTCGACCCATTCGCCGCCGATGATTTTTCCCGCCGTGTCGATTTCGAGAATGTACTGGTAGTAGTCGGTGTGGGTGTAGCTATCGATGCTGCTGGAGAGAGGGCCGTCGGCCGACGCGCTCGATTCGCCGATATAGTCGACTTCAAGGTCGACGTAGTACCATTTGGCAGCGCTCGGGTTGAAAACATAGCCGTTTGCTGCGACGGCCGCGCTGGTTCTGATCTCGAGCTTGTAGTCTGAGCTGTCGGCGTAGCCGTTTACTAAGATGAGCGCTTGGGTTACGCCGTTCGGTACGGTGAGCTCGCAGGTTTCGGTCGATGATCCATCGGTGTAGGGGCGACAATCGTACGATGATTCGGTGGGCGCAGAACCGAATCTGACATACAGATCGGCGTCGCCGCTGCCGGTCATTGCCACCCGCAGCGTGCTGCCGGCGCTGACCGCGACCGTTTCTGTCGCGCTCCATATTCCCTTCTTCACGGTTCCGGTTCGATTGATGACTTGGTTACCACCACCCCCGGCAGGAGTGACCACGCCAATCAGCTCGTTGGCGCGCTCTTTGCTGACTTCTTCCTGGTGGGTGATGCGATAGCCGCGCAGCGGCTGGTTCCAGACTTGCTGGTCAAAGATTCGATCTTCGACAAACGACACTTTTTGCACGCCGAGATAGTTGGTGATGAGTACGTGATAGGTCCCGGGATTGGTGTTCCGGCACTCTGCCGTGGTCACTCTGCCGTTGGCGTCGACCATCACCCCGGTGCCGGTGCCATCGTTGCGCAGTTCGCATCGGCTCGAGGCGAAGCGCGATTTGGAGCGATTGTACAACAGCGTGATCAGGCCCTTGATGTCCATGACCTTAAAGGTGACGCCATTGATGGTGACCGGATACTTGGGTTCGGGCAGCAAGATCGCAGCCGGGGCCCAAGCGTGGCAGATGCCGGTCCAGGTCGGAATGCAGCGCCCTTCGGTCTTGTCGCGCCGTTTGGCGCAGGTCTCAGCCGCTTTGGAGTCGCACTCAGAAGTCTCTTTGCAAACCTTGCCGCGGGCTGCATCATCGACGCCAAATTCCTTCGAGACCAAATCCTCTAGGTTGGCAATGCCGAAGGCGCGGCCGTACTTTGCCGCCGGCGATTCCGAATTGGCACCATCCCAGCGGTAGTTGATGCTGTCCTCATAGGTTGGCCAATAGGTCGAAGCCCAGGGGATGTTGGTCGCCTCTCCCTCTTGCGGCAACTGTTCGACGCGATACTCGAGGCTGCTGCTAAACAGCGATGGCGCGTCGTTGGCGCCCCAGCGATCGCTCTTGTTGGGTCTATCCGACTTGGTGTCGTCTTGATCCGGTTTGGGGTCGCCTGCTTGGCTGCACCCTATAGCCAATGAGGTAATTGCGCAAAGAGCAATGCACTGAAAATGACGCGACATGTTTTTCTCCAAAATGATTGATTACTGTCGTTCAGTAATTAATGTGTGACGCCGTTTAGCAGTATGGTTTCCATTTTGCAAGTGATTTGTGTGCAAATGTATGCAAAGTGTGAAAAAGCGCACCGGATTGCGAAGGGGGCGTTCAAGAGCTATCGGTAACTTGTCTAAAATAGATAAATAAAATCAGTATCTTATCTTAGATTTGAGATCTGTTCGCCGATCAGGGCTTCGCCACGGTAGCCGTGGTCAGCCAGTGAGCGCAATTCGTCGCCAAGCCCAAGTTCCACTCCAAGACCGCTCACCGATGAATCGGGACGCAGCGACATCATCGAGCCAGAGCCCAGTGCTTTGAGGCTGATGTGAGAGTGGTGCTGATGAAATTGAAACCAGCCGCGTCCGGTGTCAGTGGTTTCAAACGCGAGGCCGTTTTTGGCCGCGTTGCAGGCGGCCTGTGGCAGCCAGCCGCTCGTGCACAGCGTCGGCATGGCGTTCAAAATGAGCGGCCCCACTTTGCCGTCGACTCCAATCACGCGCACCCGTTTGGAAGTAAACAGCGCCCCTAAAAACAGCGCGTGGCGCCACACATCGAGATTGTCGGGCTCACCCGTACAGTGGTACTGCTCCGCGCCGCCAGTCGTATGTGGGCAGATCTCGCGCAGATAGTTGTTCTGGCCTTTGAGCTGATAGTAGGCAATGTCCATATCGTAGCCGTTCTCGTGGGTGCCGGCGGGATGGCCGGGCTGGCCGATCGAAGTGCCGGGGATCGAACCGTCGGCTTCGCTCATGTCGCCGAGGCCGAGTGGCTTCATGTTCCCAGGCGTCCAGTTCTTGGCTTTACAGTCGACGAAGGCGGTGGCGTACTTCATCAGCATTTGTAGATCCTTGCGGGCAAAGCTGCGGTACTGGTCGTTGGCGGTTTCTCCGTTGATCGGATAGTTGTCGTAACCCGGTCCGGTGACGGGAGTAAACGCTGAAAGTGTGCCGCAGTCTGCCCCGGTGCAGTCGCGTGTCGGCAAGTTCGGACAATCCGGCCCCGGCCCCATTCCCGGCCCCGACGGCAGGGTGTTGATAAGCCCACCATCCTCTTTCGCGTTCATGTCCATGTTCGCGTTGGCGCCGTCGACTGTCCCGCCGGCGTCGGATGATCCATCTTGGGCTGAAGGCGTCCCCGCGTCTTCCTGCACTTGTTCCATCGGAGGTGCATCTTCCGCGCTCTGCGTGCAGCCGACAAAAAAGGTGATCATACTTAGCTGAAATACTTTTCCGTACATCATTGGTTTTTCTCCGTTGGAAGAGCTGGGCGATGCATACTGCAAACTTCTTGTTCTGCAAAGGAAAAAATCCAAAAATCTTGTAAGCGTTCACGCCCCCCAAGTCCGTGCACCCTGAGCGCAGCGCAGTCGAAGGGCGAAACAATCGAAGTCTGCCCTTCGACAGGCTCAGGGCGAGCGGGGCGTAAGCGCCGTGAACTTGCAAAATCTTCATCGACTAGGACCAATAGAGTGAGATAGAACATTGCATGCAAAATCTCTGGCGGCGAAAATCCCTTGCACAGTTGGTCGGCGAAACCGACGATTCTGCGCACGGACTCAAGCGTACGTTAGGACCACTCAATCTCATCGCACTTGGCATTGGCGCGATCATTGGCGCCGGACTGTTCGTGCGCACTGCGGCCGCAGCGGCCAACAACGCCGGCCCGTCGGTGACGCTGGGGTTTGTGATTGCCGCGATCGGTTGCGCGTTTGCCGGCCTGTGCTACGCCGAATTTGCGTCGATGATTCCGGTCGCCGGCAGCGCCTACACCTATTCCTACGCGACGATGGGCGAACTGGTCGCTTGGATCATCGGTTGGGATCTGGTGCTCGAGTATGGCATCGGCGCTGCCACCGTTGGCATCGCGTGGAGCGAATACCTCAACAAGCTGCTCGAATTCTTGCCCGGTTCACCGGTGATTCCATACCCGTGGTGCCACTCGCCGTTCGAAGCGTTGCACGACGCCAGCGGCCAGGTGATCGCGCACGGCATCATCAACATTCCGGCGACGTTCATCATTCTAGTCATCAGTCTGCTGCTTATTCGCGGTACGCAAGAGTCCGCGTTCGTCAACGGCCTGATCGTGATTGCCAAGGTCACCATCGTCATTCTTTTCATCGTCTGCGGCTGGGCGTTCATTAATCCGCAGAATCACACCCCCTACATTCCGCCCTCGAGCATCGCCATCGACAGCCAAGGCGTGTCGCACCACTACGGTGGATTGTGGGGCATGCTCGGCGCTGCCGGAGTGGTGTTCTTCGCTTTCATCGGCTTCGACGCGGTGTCGACCGCAGCACAAGAATCGAAAAATCCCAAACGCGACATGCCGATCGGAATTCTGGGGTCGCTTGCTATCTGCACCGTGCTTTATATTCTGTTTGCGCATGTCCTGACCGGGATCGCCTCGGTGGAAGATTTTCGCACCGGCGGCCGTGAAGCCTCGGTGGCCTTCGCGATCACCAAGCACATGCCCGGTTTTGGTTGGCTGGCGCGGCTGGTGACGGTTGCGATTTTGGCCGGTTTCTCGTCGGTGATTTTGGTGATGCTGCTCGGCCAATCGCGGGTGTTCTTTTCGATGAGCCGCGATGGCCTGGTGCCCAAGATTTTTTCCGATGTACATCCGCGCTTTCGCACGCCGTGGAAATCGAATCTCTTGTTTTTCGGTTTCGTCGGGCTCTTTACCGCGTTCTTGCCGGGCGACATCGTTGGCGATATGAGCAGCATCGGCACCCTGTTTGCGTTCGTCTTGGTCTGCGTCGGAGTGTGGATCTTGCGGGTGCGCGATCCCAATGCGCCGCGTCAGTTCAAGACGCCACTGGTGCCACTGGTGCCGCTCTGCGGTATTGTGGTCAACGCGGCGATGATTTTCGGTCTCGGCTGGCCGAACTGGACTCGTCTTGGCGTCTGGTTGGCGATCGGCCTCGTTCTCTACTTCGCTTACGGTGCCAAACACTCTAAGCTGGGCGCAAGCTAAACCGCAACCTCGGTTGCCAAATCGGTGGCGAGGATCAATCCGTGCTGCGCAGGAACAGCGCCATCTCCGATCGTGCGCGCGTTCGCATCGAGGTCCGCGCGCCGGCGAATTTGACCCTTCTTGCTGTCGCGGTTACGCTGAAAAGGCGATGCTCCGATCTCGCCTCTGGTTCATTCTGCTTTTCTGCTTGGCGGGGGCAGCGCGTGCGGAAACCGATCGCGTTGACGAGCTGGCACGCAGCGTCATCCAGGATCCCTCTTTCAAAGTGCGGCTGCAGTCGGCGCTGGTGCTCGCCCAGCTCGGCGATCGGCGAGCGGTGCCGTCGCTCATCAAAGCGCTCGAAGACGAAAACGAATCGGTGCGCGGTGTCGCCGCCACCGCGCTTGGCAGGCTCGGCGATCGGCGTGCTCTCGACGCGCTGAAAATCAAGATGCGCGATCCCTCCGCCTTTGTGCGCAATCAAGCCAAGCGCGCCTACGATCATCTGCTCGCCGAAAAGGAGCAGCAGAAGAGTGAAGGCGAGCCGCGGTTTTTTCTCTCGGTCGGATACCAGCCGGGCAAACAGAACGCCAAGTATGCGCCTTGGTTGCGTTCGGAACTGGCAGGCGCGCTGGAAAAGCTACCGGCGGTGACGGTGCTAGTAGGCGAGGGCGGTGAACCGGCAATGGCGTGGCTTTTACAAAAACGCGTACGCGGTTACTCCGTCGACGGTGTGATCCAGCGCCTGCAATCGACGCCGAGCGGCGGCGAAGAGCAGATTGACTGCGATGTCACGCTGGTAGTTTCAAGCCTGCCGACGCAGACCATTCGCACCATGTCGACCGAGGGCGCTTCGTTGCGTGTGGTGCCGAGTCCCGAGGAGAGCGAGCGCTCGAAGCGCGAGTGTTTGCGCGCCACCATCGATTCGATTCGAAAAGATGTCGAACAGTTTTTGAAAAAAGAGGTCGAGGAGTAGTCGCGCATGAGTGAACAGGACGTCTCTGGCAAAGAGCGGCGACGGCTGCGCAATTTTCTGCTCGACCGTCGCTATCAATTGCGGTTCACCCTGACCAGGGTGGGGATGGCATCGCGACTGACCGCGGGTCTCGATTGGCGCATTATCAACAAAGCCCATGAGGCCTCACGCGCCGGCACCAAAGGGGCGCTGCTCATCGATTCGGAAATGGCGCACGAGCTCGATCGGCAGCTGCAACAGCAAGATCAAACCACGACGTTGTACTTGGTGCTGTTCGGTGTTGCGATTGCGGTTTTGCTTTGTCTCTACGGCATTGTTCTCACTCACAAGGTGGCCGGACCACTCTACAAAGTGTCGCTCTATCTCGATGCGATTCGCGATGGCAAGATGGGTGCCGTGGCGCCGTTGCGACGCGGCGACCAGTTAGTGGAGTTCTACGCTCACTTTCGCGAGGCCCACGAAGCGATCCGAAAAATGGTCCAGACAGACATCGGCCTCTATGCTCGTATCCTGCCTACGTTGCAAGAACCGTCGCTGCGCGCAGCAGTGGAAAAAGCCAAGGCGGAAAAAGAGCGTTCGCTCGAGTTGCGTTGATTCTTTGTTCATACTCGTTCACGGGGTATGCATAGAATGTTGACTGGTCAAGTTTTTCAGTTCTCGACGAGAAACGCGCTGAGCGTTGTTGGTAGCCATCCGAAACTCGCGCGGTTAGCGCGCGGCGGGGGGGAGGCTCGGCGGGCTTTGCCCGACGAGGGGGGACGGGAACGTCCCCCGGTGAACGGCTACCTTGTTCTACTTGGCGTAGTGAGCGTAAGCGTAGAGCACGCCCACGACCGCGGCGGTAGCCAGAGCGGTAAGCGCAATTGTGCCGATGATGTCGGCGACCAAAGCGTGATTTTCCCCCATACTTTGTATGCCTTTGGCGGTGCTGTCGAAACTCTTGCCGGCATGATTCAGATAGCCCTCCAGATCGCCGGCGCTCGACTGCGCCGCGCCGGCAAACCCGATCGCTACGCTGCCCATCACAATGCCGACTCCTGCGAGCGCGACGCTGCTCCAGCGCAACTTGGGTGAATCGGCCCGAGGTCGCGGCGGCGCGGGTGTGGAAATTGCTGCTACCGGTGCGACCAGATCGGTGCGGACAGTCGTGACTGGCGCTGGCGCCGGTGGAGCTGGCGTCGAGGAGGAGGGAGCTGACCCCGGGGACGATTGTGGAAGCGCAGAGGAGGGTGGTGTCAGTGTAGACGTTGGAGGAGGAGCTGGCCCGAGGCTCGGCGCTGGCTGCCGAGCGCGCAGTCGATCGATCCAAGCCTGCACCGCCACCCGATCATTGGCATTGGTTTTTTCTTCGAGATACCGAGAAAGGTAACGGATCACTTCGGCATCGTCGCCCAGCTTGTCCTCGGCTTGAGCCATGTTGAAAAGGATGTCAGGCCGCTTGGAGATCATACGCTGCTTGGAATTCTCGAATCGCGTCTTGGTAGGCACCGCGCGAGTAGTAGTCGGCACCCGCTTCAAAGTGACGCTTGGCCGCGCGCACATCCTCGACTTGCGCCGATGCCAGGCAGGGCCACAGCACAAGCCACAGCAAAAATAACCTCATGCTCTCAAACTATGCGGGTCGCCAGGCAAGCGCAACAAATCGTGTGGCTAGGAAATCGGTTGGAACTGCAGCGGAACGTCGATGGGTTCGTACTCGACGTTGAGGGTGGAGGAGACCGAAACGAAACTGCCTTCGCCGAGCGGTTCGAGATTGTGCACGCGCGCTGCCATCGCTGGGTCGGCATCAGCGACCAACAACACGCCGCGCAGGTGCTCGTGGTCGATGCGTTTGCCAAGCTGGGTTTGCGGCTTCGCACTGTCCCGACAGACCGGACAGTCGTAAATCGCCTGCAATCGCAGTACGTGCACGGGCCGATCACCACGCGTCGCCACCAAGATGCGGCCGTTGGCAATCGCCAACGTGCCAAGCGTGTTCGAATTTGAAAGTTCGCCGACGGAAGCGATCGTCCGGCGCACCGCGTCCCGTACCGATTCGGTGGTCACTGCGGTGTCGTCGAGCTTGCCAATCTCTTGCAGCTCTCCAAGCAAAAGGTGAAACAGATGCTCCGAATCGGTCTGGCCACGGATGTTGCGGCGCAGAAAATCGGGTGTGCGATCAAGTAGTTTTTCCTTTACCGCTTCAAAGTTCTCGATCCGGCCGTGGTGCGCAAACAGCCAAGAGCGAAAACGAAAAGGATGGGTGTTTTCATTTTTCGCCTTGCCGCTCGACGGTGCACCGACGCGAACGTGAGCGAGCAGGGCGTCGGTGCGCAGCGGGCGACACACTTCGTAGAAGTCGACCTCCAGAGGGTTCTGTTTCGGGCGCCGCTGAAGCAGCACTTCGCCGCCTTGATAAAACCCGATTCCCCAGCTGTCATGTGGCTGGGTTTTGGAATGCAAGAGCGGCCGTGCCGCATGCAACGCGCAGGCGATGCGGTCCGAATCATTGGCCATGTATGCGAGCAGCAGACCCATATTCACCTCCGTCGCTGCGGCCGTGCCTGGTAGGCGCCTCGCGGCTTACGTCCTCGCTTCCTCGGTCGCCGTACCTTGGTACGGCTCGGTCGGTCGCTGTGGGCGCGCTCGCGATCGCCTCACCAGTCGCGGCCTCGCTATGACCGCCCTGCTGATGCTGATCTAAGGTTGCAAGGGGCTCGGGAGCACTTCAATCTCTTATTGTACTCCGATATTCTAAGGCGGCAATTTCTAAACACGGACCTACGAGGGTGGCGATGCGGGGCGATGTCGGTCGAGCCATCCCACAATGTCGTTGAGGGTGCGCGTGCGGTCCGGTTCCAGCTCGTGCAAAAGTTCGTGGCGCATGTCGGGAAGCATGCGCAGCGTCTTGTCGACAGAGGCGATCTGAGCGAAAAACGCTTCACTGGCGCGTGGATCGGCAACTGGGTCGGCGTTTCCGTGCAGAATCAAGCAGGGCAGCCGCAACTCGTTTGCGCGCGCAAATACTTGCGCTTGCGCGCTTCGGGTCTCGGTAAACCAGCGCGCGGTGGCTTTCTTGTTATTCAGTGGATCGCGATCGTAACTGGCGGCGGCGATCGGATCCCTTGTCATATCGCTGCCGCTCAATTCCGTCGGCAAAGAAAAAGTTGGCCACGATTTTGAAAGATGGTTCGCAAGCCAAACCTTCCATGCCGGCACCGGCAGCCGCAGACGCAGAAAGGGCGAGAGCAGAATCAATCCGCTGAGCTCGGCTTGGTTTTTGAGCGCGACTTGCAGCGCCACCAGCGCCCCCATCGATTGGGCGAGCAGGATCGGTCTGCTACTGCTGCCAATTTCACCGAGTGACGCTTCGATCGCTTCGACATATTCGGGGAACGCATCGATGTGGCCACGTCGACCGCCCGATTGACCGTGCCCCGGCAGATCGATACCGCACACCTGCCAGCGTTCGGCGAGCATTCGTTCTCCGAGCGGGCGATAGCGCTCAATGTGCTCGCCATAGCCGTGAACGATGAGAACCGTTCCGCACGGGTGATCAGGCGCCATTCGCATTCGATGGCGATGAAAGTCGGGTTTGGACATGCGGACATACTACTGCTAGTTTGCGCCCGCCATGAAGCTTTACGAAATCTACACCAGCATTCAGGGTGAGACGCAACACGCCGGTCGCCTGTGCACTCTCGTCCGTTTTGCAGCTTGCGATTTGCGCTGTCGTTACTGCGACACCGAGTACGCCTTCACCGGCGGGCAAGAGGTGACGCGCCAGGCCATCGTCGCTGATGTTGTCGCGCGCGGCATCCATTTGGTTTTGCTCACCGGCGGCGAGCCGCTGCTCCAGTCAGAGCTACCAGAGCTGGCGCGCGATCTGCTCGCGGCTCGGTTTGAAGTGATGGTCGAAACTGGCGGGCACCGCGACATCAGTCCTCTGCCGGCAGAAGTGGTGGTGATCCTCGACGTCAAGACGCCGGGCTCGGGCGAGAGCGACAGGAACTTGCAGACGAATCTTCAACGCTTGGTGTCCAAAGACGCGGTCAAATTCGTCATCTGCAACGAGGCCGATTACATTTGGGCGCGCGCACGAATTATTGAACACCGGCTGCTCGATCGCTGCAGTGTTCTCATCGCGCCCAGTTTCGGCCAAGTCGATCCCAAGAATTTAGTGGCTTGGATGCTACGCGACAAATTACAAGCGCGGCTCAATTTGCAGATTCATAAGTATGTCTGGCCAGCAGAAACACGAGGTGTTTGATGTGATTCGATCCAGTGAGACGAATGGATTCCGCGCGTGATACTGCTTGACGAATGGCAAGATGTGACGATACATTACGTTCGACCGTGAGGAGGTAAGTTGCTGAAACCGTTGCGACATCCGATCCGTTTTAGATTGTTTGGCCTCCTGGTTCTGGCCGGCTGCCCAGCCCAAGTTCGACTCGACGCGGAAGGGTCAGACAAGCGATATCAGCTCGGGGTCGACTATTTTGGCAAAGGATTGGTCGCCCCGGCGCTCGAAGAGCTCTTAAAAGCGGTTGAGCTCAATCCGCAAAATGCCGAGGCGCGCAATGTGCTTGGACTGGTGTTTCTGCGCAAAGCGGCCGAACGGGAAGAGCTTGCCACTCGCGCCGAATGCTTGAAGGGCGAAGAGGCAAAGCTTGAGCGTGACGAAATCGACGGTCAATTTCGCAAGGCAGAGGAGCAATTTAAACAAGCGATCGATCTGCGAAAAGATTTTTCCGAAGCCTTCAACAATCAAGCGGTCGTCGAAATGCACTTTGGCCACAACGACGAAGCGGTGAAGCTCGAAGAGCGCGCACTGTCGAACATCATTTATCGTGAGCCCTACGCCGCGCACGGAAATCTGGGCCTCGCCTACCTAAATCGTCACTCCAAACACGATTTGACGCTCGGCGCGCAGGCGTTGCGCCAGTCGCTGTTCGAGCAGCCGCAGTTTTGTGTCGGACGCTATCGATTGGCCAAAATCTATTACGAGCAGGGTGAATACGCCGGGGCCGCGACCGAGCTCGAGAAGGTAACCGGCGATTCTGCTTGCCCTATTCAGGAGGCCTATCACTTGGCTGGACTGGTGGCGCTGAGGCGGCCGCAGCCCGATCGGGAGCTGGCGAATAAGATGTTTGCCCACTGCGTGGCGCTGGCGCCAAAAAGTTGTCTTGCACAAGAATGCAAATTGGTGCACTAAAGACAGCGATGCGAAGCGCGCTCAAAAAAAGCGAACAGGCCCGGGCCGAGGTTGAGACCGGCTGTAGCATTGGTCAATTCCTTCAGCGCAAACGCATCGAACGCGAATTATCCCTAGGCGATCTTAGCCGAGCCACCAAGATCAAAGAGCTTTCACTCGCCGCCCTCGAACAAGATCGTTTCGACGCGCTGCCGGCACCGATTTTCGTGCTCGGCTTTGTCAGCGCCTATGCGCGCGCTGTCGGTGCCGATGAGACCGAAGCACGCGAACTATTGCGCAAGTCGTTGCCGCAACCGGAAGCCGAAATTGCGCCGGTACTTGATCCCGAGATCGCGAGCGAGAGCGGCCCGCCGGCCCGTGGCCATGTTGCGCTGGTGGTTTTTTTGCTGCTGCTGGTGGCGACGATCACGCTCTCGGTTCTGCTCAATCACGACAGTTTTTCGTCGACCGGTCTCAGCTAAATCCTTCGTTCCCCTACAGCGCTTGCGGTTGTCTGTTTTTGCGCGGTCTCCTGCTCGCGGCTGAAGTGCGACTATCCAAACGGCAAGTGCGACTCAGGGAAGACATGTGCGTTCGTTGATCATGACGAACTGTCATTCTCCCAAGTGCTTTCTTCACGTTCGTCCCCTAACTTGCAAGACGAAAAAGCAGAGCAATCCAACTCTGAGTTAACCACGTCGCTGGGCCCATGATGAAGCGCAGTCCGCCAGTAAGAAGCAACGCCAAAAAAATGAATTGACCGTAACGTTCGAGCGCCAGCACGACCGGATGTTCTCGTGGCAACAGATAGCGAATGATCGCGCCACCGTCGAGCGGTGGGCAGGGAAGTAGGTTGAACATCGCCAGGCCGAGATTGAGTTGGATCATGCTGGCGACGTAATTGGCAAACAGCGGCATGTCTCGCTCGGCGTCGTACAGCGGAAATCCCAAGCGCAAGAGCAGGACAAAAATTCCAGAGAGCAGCGCCGCCATCAGCACGTTCATCGCCGGGCCGGCCATCGAAATCAGCAGGTCAGACATCTGCATGCTGATGCGCCGTGTCATGTAGCGAGCGTGCATCGAGACGAACACCGGCTTGCCCCAGCCGAGGGTACGACCGGCGAGCACCGAGTGGCTGGCGGCGGCCCACATGCCGATGAGCGGAAAGAGCAGCGTGCCGATCGGATCAATATGTGCGAGCGGATTGAGTGTGACGCGGCCCTGCGAGCGCGGAAGCGGATCGCCGAGTCTGTCAGCGACGTAGGCGTGGCCAAATTCGTGCACGCAGATCGACAGCACCAGCATGATCAGCTGAATGACCGCGAACTGAATAAAATGTGCGTCGATGTTCAAATCGCCTCAGGGTCCGCCGATGGTATGATTCTGCGGCGGAGTCATGGTGTAGACCTCGACCGAGGACAGCGGCATGCCATCTTGATCGACGCCGCCTGAGATCAGCACGGTGCCAGTTTCGAGCAAGGATGCGGCGTGGTTTTTTCGCGCCGTGGTCATGGCGATGAGTTCGCCCGAAGAGCCATTCAATCCCACGATTTCGCAGCTCGCAAGTAGCTTGCCCGAGGCGTCAGCGCCACCACAAACCAACGCTCCGTTTTCGAGTGGGGTCAGACTGTGGCCGTCACGCGGCGTCGAGAGGGCGTTGGGGAGCAGGGTGACCAGCGGTGTTGTTTGTTGTGGATCGACCCAAAAACCGGACGCTAGCGCGGCTTCGCTGTCGGTGCGGCCGCCGACGAATACGAGATAGTTGTTCGGCATGGTAAAGCATTTGGCGCCAGCCCGGGTGGGCACTCCGAGATCATAGGCAGAAAATGTCTGGCCCGAGAGGCGCTCCGAGGCTGCTGCCATTGTTGCGTTGCCGCCGAAGAGAATTGCGCCCGCGGTGCCATCGAGGAATGTGGCGCGACAAACCGCGTGATGTAGTCGTGGCGTCACCATCGCGCTTGCGAGCGCGTGCACCGCAACGGTGCCGCTCGTCGAAATCAGTGCGGCACTGCCGAGCGGTTGTCCATTTTCGTCGGCGCCGCCGGAAAAGAGCGCAGCGCCGCTCGACAGCACAGTCAAATCGGCGAATGATCGCGCCGAGACTGTATCACCGCCGACTTGCGTCCAGCTGCCGCCGCTTGACAGATCGAGCAGCGACACCGTCGACAGTGGACTTGCAAAACCGATTCCGCTGGCGCCACCCGCGATCAAAAGGCGAGCAGTACCAGTCGCGACGCTGCTCGCGCCAGCACGAGCATTTGGCAATGGTAGCTTTTGGCTGGCTTGGGCACCGTTTAGATCGTACATCGACTGTGTAAATACATTGTACATACTGGCTGCGGTAGTTGGTGATCCCATCGCGTCGCGTCCACCGAGCAGCACTGCTCCTACGCCGGGGACAGCCGCCACGCTTTGATCAAGCGAAGCGGCGAGCAACGACGATGCGGCGGGAGCGATTTTTCCGGGACGGCCGACCCAAATTGCCAAACTGCCGTCGGCTGGTCGCTGCGCAAACGCTGGCGTCGCGCCGGTGGCAATGAACTCTCCCTTGGTGTCGAACGCATCGAGCCAAATCGGCGCGTTAAGATTCATCGCTTTTTCATCGAGCCTGAGATCAAAGTGGCCATTTGTGACGGTTGCTGCGACGGTGGGCCCGTTCAGCGCGGCAACGGTCAGTGTCGCCTTTGCCGCGTCGAGGAAAGGGTCGTCGACCGGCGAAACGACGACGGTCAATTTGATCGTGCCAGTTTTGCCGCCGCACGCCGCCCATATCACAAGACTAGCAAGCAGGCGCTTCATTGGTCCTGCCTTGCCGGCGCACCGAGCTCTCGGCTGCGCTTGGTCGCGGCTTCGACCGCGTTGATGAGCGTAGTTCGCAGACCACCCGCTTCGAGGGTATGCAACCCGGCTATCGCGGTGCCGCCGGGCGAGGTGACCATGTCTTTTAGTCGGCCGGGATGCTCTTTGGTTTCGAGCAGAAGCTTGGCCGAACCGAGTACGGTCTGGCTGGCCAGGGCTTGTGCGACCTCGCGCGAAAGTCCAACTTTTACTCCCGCATCCGAGAGCGCCTCGATGATGAGAAATACATACGCCGGCCCCGAGCCAGAGAGTCCGGTCACCGCGTCGAGATCAATTTCATCGACGACGACGGCCATACCGATGGCGGCAAAAATCTGACGCGCAATTTCGAGATCGGCTAGGGTGGCGTGGCTGCCGGCTGAAATCGCAGTGGCGCCGGCTCCGACCAGCGCCGGCATGTTAGGCATGGTTCGCACGATCCGAGTCATCGACGGTAGCTGCGCCGCCAGCGTGGCGGTAGAAATTCCAGCGGCGATCGAAATCACCAGCGCGGACGGTTTCACATGGGGCGCGATCTCGCGGCAAACCTCAGCCAGAATCTGTGGTTTCACCGACAACACCAAGATGTCGCTCTGCTTGACTACGTCGAGATTCTTGGTCGAGGTGTGAATCTGGTAACGGTCGGCGAGCTCTCGGTTGCGCTCGCTTCGTGGATCGGCGCCGAATATCTGCGAAGGTTCAACCACGTTGGCGTGCAAAAGTCCTTTGATGAGCGCCTCGGCCATGTTGCCGGTACCGAGGAACCCGATCGTTTGCGAGAGTTTCATCGTGGCCACTGTACTTGGGCTCGGCGGAGAACTCAATCCGCCCAGAGTCAGTCATCCCAGCGTCGCCCGAAAGTCCGGCGCTGCCGACAGCCTACAGCTCACAGCCAACAGTTCGGAAAGTTGTGATGTATTCACGCTACCTATGAATCTCGGTCAGCGATGGATGACACCACGGATTTTCTTCTTCCGTCACTGTCGGCCGTCGGCTGTAGGCTGTCGGCCTCCAATACCGTCGGTGGGCCGATCTGATCAGCCGAGGATCATCTGCTCCGGTTCAGTCACTCCTTCGACGAAGCGGGACAAACGGCAGCGACGAAAGACTTCATGATTGGTTCCCCGCACCAGATGCTCGGCGTAGATTTGTCCAATGATCGGGGCCATCATGAAGCCGTGGCCGACGAAGCCGCAACAGAGATAGAAGCCTGGGATATTTTCGGGCTCGCCCAAAATTGGATGACCGTCAGGGCTAACGTCGTAAGGGCCGGCCCACTGGCGCAGCACTTTCACTTCACTCAGTCGCGGCATCACACTCGTGATCTCTCTCGCCAGCTTGGTGAGAAATTGCAAACGCGCCCCGAGCTTGACCGATCCATCGTCGACGTCGTCGACTGAAATGCCGGTGACGATTTCGCCTCGCATCGACTGCGAAAAGTATAGGCCCGACGAGAGCAGACTGACCATCGGCTTGAGAAATGGCTTGAGTGGTTCGGTGGAAAGAATTTCGTGTCGGTGCGGACGATTGGGAAGTTCGACGCCGACCAGACGCGCCACCGCTGGCGACCAGGCGCCGGCTGCGTTTAACACCCGTTTCGCGCGCAGCTTGCCCTTGCTGGTGTGCAGCACGAATCCGCTCGATGCTTGGTCGATGGCAGTCACGTCAGTAAATAGATGTAGTTCGGCGCCGGAGCGCATCGCTTCGCGCGCGTAGCCCCACAAAAACGGCCAAGGAAAAACGACGCCGTCGTGAGGATTGTAGGCGGCGCAGGCAATTCCCGTGGTGTTGAGTTCGGGTACAATCGCGCGTGCTTCGTCGGCAGAGATCATTTCTGTCGGTACGCCGCAGCGGTTTTGCAGCGCAATGTTGCGCTCCATCTGAGCGCGTTCGCGTTCGCTGCGTGCTAAAAAGAGATAGCCGCCCTGCCGCAGCCAGATGTTGATGCCGACGTCCTGCGCGAAACTTCGGCACAACTCGATCGATTCGCGCATCAAAAGAATATTTTCTTCCGACGACCACTGCATGCGCACGCCGCCGCCGTTGCGCCCCGAAGCGCCCTCGGCGAGATAGCCGCGCTCCAAAATGACCACGTCGCTGACGCCGCGCTTGCCCAGTTGATAGGCGATCGACAAACCCATAACGCCGCCGCCGATGATCGCGATGTCGCACTCGGGCTTGGGCGCTCTGGCGGTGGGCGTCAATCCTTCTCTCCAGCAAGGACTCCGAGTGCAATGGGTGCAAGCGGCGGGCGGGCGGTAAAGGGCGTGCCTAGAAACGGGTCGCTCTCTGCGCACAAACGAGCTGCGTGCAGCATGCACTCTTTGCCCTGACAGGGACCAGTGCCGAGGCCAGTGTAGCGTTTGACCTCTTCTACCGTCGCGTAGCCGGCTGCCAAGGTGTGGCGAATGTCTTCCAGCGTCACGTCTTCGCAGCGACAGACGATGGTTTTCACGATGACATCACCTGCGCGATGACTTCGCCTTGATGTGCGGCGTCGACTGGTCCGACGTAACCCGTGACATCCCCTGCGACAAATACGTTCGCGGTTGCGGTCCGGTGTTCAGCGTCGACGACGCAAGCAAAACCGCCTTTTTTGTCGTCGAGCACAACCCTGACGCCGTGCTGTCGCGGCAGTTCGGATGCGGGCGCGCCGGGAAGATCGATCGCTAGGAGATCGCAATCAACTCTCTTCGTTTCAGCATCGTCGTGAATCACTTCGGCATAGCCGCGACGCATGGCACTGAGCTTCACCCGATCGCGATCGAGAAACTCCGCCGCGCAGCCGGCGGCTCTAAGCGCAGCGACGAGGGCGCGACCAAACTCGCCGCCCCACACCAGCGGCTTTTGTGCTGGCGCAATCTGAAACTGCTCGAGCAATCGGCCAAGCGCACGCGCAGCGATGACGCTGGGACGATCGTTGTTCGCGAATAGTGCGTTTTGTGCATAGGTGCCGGTGGCGTAGAGATAGCGATCAGCGGTGATCTTCACCAGGCCGGCCGAAGTTCGCACCGCCAACAGGCCGCGATCGTCTTCGCCGTACCAACCGAAGGCGACGCTGCTTGGCCACAGTTCGGCACCGGCGCGTTGCGCTCGTTCGATCGCCTCGATC
>JAHFDU010000032.1:0-2357 GCA_023248835.1 Myxococcales bacterium
GATGATCAAGTTGAGTCTTGCGAGCCGATTGTGTGGGTTCGCGGGGCGTTGAAGCGCGCTCCGCCAAAGGCGGATGCCAGCGCTTCACCGAGGCTGCCTGGGCCGAAGGCCCCGCAGCCGCCCCCGCGACACCCACCAATCGGCGAAGCTGACGACAGACTTGAGGGGATGGGTTAGATTGCGTTACCCTATTGACAAATTAATTTGTCAAATTGTAGGGTCGCGGCCCTGATGACACAGCAACGTGCGGAACTGATCGAAGATACTGAGCGGGCCCTGCTAGCGCTCGACCCACTGAAGCGCCGGCTCTTGGACGCGTTGCGGGTGCCGGGCTCTGCCTCGAGTCTCGCCAAAGCGTTCGGTCTGCCGCGCCAGCAACTCGGCTACCATCTGCGGGCGCTCGAACAGGCGGGGCTGGTGCGGCTGGTACAGGAGCGGCCGCGACGCGGCTTTACAGAGCGCGTGCTAGTGGCGGTGGCGGGCGAATTCGTGCTCGATCCTGCACTGCTCGGCACCGACCGATCCGTTGAGACGCAGGACAAACATGCTGCCGCGCATCTGGTGCAGGTCGCAAGCGGCATCGTTCGCGAAGTCACTCGCATGCGCAGCGCCGCTGAGGCCGCGGGCCAGCGCCTGCTGACCTTTACCATCGAGGCCGATGTCGCCTTCAAGCGCCCGCAGGACTTCGATGATTTCAGCGCCGGTTTGGCGCAGGCGGTTGCCGCTCTGGTAAAACGGTATGCGCCGGGCTCGAAACGGCGCGGCTATCACCTGGTGATCGGCGCCCACCCGGCTGCCGCCGGCAAGAACAAGAAAACCATCCACTGAGGAGAAACGTAAATGAGTAAGACTCGTAAGCAGGTCATCGTAGACATCACCATCGCCGCGTCCGTCGACACCGTGTGGACGGCGCTGCGCGATCCTGCGCAGATCGCCAACTGGTTCGGCTGGGATGCGCCAACGCTGGCCGAGGAGATCAAGTTCATCTTTGTCGATGGCGCCAAGGGCGACGAAGCAAAGCATGTCGTCGAGTTCGGCGAATGGGAGGGAGCGTCCGACGCCATCGAACTGACCGAAGAGGGCGGCAAGACCAGGCTGAGGCTGGTGCGATCCGGCGGTGCGCCGATCGACTGGACTGGCGTCTACGAGGATTCCAGCCAAGGCTGGATCAACTTCTTTGAGCAGTTGCGGTTGGCGGTGGAGAAACATCACGGCGAGACCAGACGGACGATCTATTTGTCCGGACCGGCCGTGGACGGTGTTGGCGAACCTTCGGCTGCGCTGGGGCTTGGCCGGGCGGTAGCGCTGGAGTCGGGGCAAGCCTACGCCGCCCGCCTTGCGACGGGCGACAGCGCTTCGGGACAGATCTGGTATCGCACCCATTTTCAGACCGCAGTCACCGTTGAGGAATGGGGCGACGGGTTGCTGGTTGTCACCGACATGGGAGTCTCTGCCAAAAGACCGCACGGTGGTGGATCGGTGCTGCTCACCACCTATCGGCTGTCCGACGCCGATTTCGCCGCACTCGAGCAGCGCTGGAAAGAGTGGTGGGTCGCGCGCTATCCCAACGCGGACTGAGCAGGACTGTTGGCTGTCGGCGGCGCCCGGACTTTCGGGCGCTAAAGCAGTACGGATTGACACCCGTGCGCCTGCGCGCGATCTTGGCGCGCGATGAAAACCAACGGAAAAATTATTGGCCTCACCTGTGTCGAGTGTACAAAGCGTTATGCGGAAAACGAGGTGATGTACACCTGCCCGGCGTGCGACATCGCTGGCATTCTCGACGTCGAATATGACGACGATCGGGCGCGCCGGCAGCTGACGCACGACAGTCTCGCTCGGGCGGAGCGTTCGATCTGGCGCTACCTGCCGATTTTGCCGATCGCGGACGATGCGCGTTTGCCGACGCTGCAGATCGGGATGACCCCGGTGATGAACACTAGACGAAGGAACGACCGCTGATATTGTCGCGTTTGCCTATGATCCACCGACGACGCTTGACGACAAGAACGTCGCTGGCCACTTTCTCTTCGGCCTCGGGTTTGGAAGCGAATGTAGTTATTCTGTTATTCTTTGTACGAAGCGGAACGGAAGCTCGAGCCATCGGGTGCGTAGTTGCCTTCGACCGAAACGATGCCGCCGTGCGGATCGATGCATAGCTCGCCGGTGCAGACGTCGTGGCATTCGGGTGCTGGCGGCAGCGGGCCGTCACCGACGCAGACGTAGCTGCCTTGCATCAATAGGTACTTGCCATCTGAGCGCGTGCGACCAGCGATCGCGGTCGGAGGCTCGACGTAGATCGGCGGCTTGCGCAGCGCCGCACTGATCTCTTTGTCGGACAGCACGGTCAGAAAAAA
>JAHFDU010000032.1:2367-13181 GCA_023248835.1 Myxococcales bacterium
AATTTGGCGCGCGATCGGAATCTTGGCGTAGACATCTGCGGTGCCGCCGTCCCGATGAAGCGTCCCGCGCAGCGCCGCGACCTCGGCGTCATCTACTTTGTGTACGTTCCAGGTTTCAATCGTGATGCGGGCTGGCTTCTTCTTGGCGGTGCTGTCGATTTTGCCGACGAGCTCCCAGTGCGCGCCCGGTTGCACCAGCGGCCTCCAGGCGTCGAGGTGGACAAAAGAGGGCGGCGCCTTGGGCGCCTTCTTGGCTTCGCTGATGCCGGCGCTGCACAGCACCAGCACCAATATCGATAGTCTGCGCATATCGATATGTTACTTCAGGTTTTGCAAATTATTGAAATTATGTCCTTCGACAAGTTTCGACAAGTGAGACGTGAAATCGCGTTGACGTGATCGATTCGCGTTGACGAGTATGAAGTGGCCCCTCAGTCATGCACAGCTGCTGAAGGTCTTTCCGCTGCCTCCCCCGCGGGAAATTCGCACGTCCGGATCTGTGGGGCACCCGAGGGGCAACTCTCGGGTCTACCCGACTGATCACGTTCTAGTTCTAACTGAGTGAAGCGATAATCTTCGGTAGTTCGCTCGAGAATTTGCCTTTCGGCAGCGCGCGACATCGCAGCGCCCCGGCGGCGGCAAAGATCTCCTCCCGTTCATGATCGACAAAGCCGACCACGCTCGCGGTCACCCCGTTCGTGCGCAGCTCATCGAGCAGCGCGATAGCGCTCGGTAGACGCAGGTCGAGGACCACCAGCGCCGCCTGTTTGGCCTTGTCGATCAAATCGGGTGGTCGCGCGGCCACTGCCCTCGCCCCGAGCCGCTGACAGACTTCACGAATCTTCGACGAGAAAAGCAGATCTTGCACGCAATAGACGACGGTGGCCATGCTCGGACTTTACTCTGAAATCATTGACAGCGTTGGGCAAAACGGGAAAAGTCGGCCGATGCCAAATCTGAAAAAAATCGAAACTACAGAAGCGCCCAAAGCCATCGGTCCGTACAGCCAAGCGATTGTCGCCGAGGGGAAGTGGCTTTTCTGCTCAGGTCAGATTCCGCTCGATCCGGCGACCGGCGAGATCGTCGGTTCAGGTGACGTCCGCGTCCAAACCCGACGCGTGCTCGACAATCTCAAAGCCGTGGTTGCCTCGGCCGGTAGTTCGCTCGGGCAGGTGGTAAAGACGACGATCTACTTGGCGGATTTGCAAGACTTCGCTGCGGTCAATGAAATCTACGCCAGCTACTTTGGTGGCGTCGCCCCGGCACGAGCAACGGTCCAGGTCGCAGGTTTGCCGCGCGGCGCTCTAGTAGAGATCGATGCGATTGCGCTGCTAAGCTAAGCCACTTTAGTTACGCGACCCGATCGCAGGCAGCGCGTGCAAGAGCGAATTCGTTGCGGCGAGCCGTCTACCACGGCGCGAACGCGCTGCAGATTGGGGCGCTGAACCCGTTTGGTTTTGATGTTCGAGTGGCTGACCTTGTTGCCAACCAGCCGACCTTTTCCACACACGTCACAAATATTGGCCATAAACAGCTCCTTCACACACCGAGAGTCATAAAAGAGCTGCTTGGCTATCACGGTCGGCCTGTTTTCGCAAGTCGAAATTGGCGGCAACTTGGGCAAGAATAAAGGATAATTGGTCATCTGCATGAGCTCTCGCACACGCACGCTATTTGGCACCGACGGCATTCGCGGCATCGCCAACGAAGACCCGATGACGCCGGAGGTGGCGCTGCGGCTCGGTCGCGCCGTCGCTTACTATTTTCGCAACCAGCGCAAAGGGCACCGCGGCCGCATCGTCATCGGCAAGGACACGCGGCTTTCGGGCTACCTGTTCGAGACCGCGCTGGCGGCGGGGATCTGCTCGATGGGCGCCGATGTCATGATTTGCGGCCCGCTGCCGACCCCCGGCATCGCGTTCATCACTTCGTCGATGCGCGCCGATGCGGGAGTGGTGATTTCGGCGTCGCACAATCCCTACCAAGACAACGGCATCAAGATTTTTGCCGCCGACGGATTCAAGCTGCCCGACGAGGTAGAAGCGCAGCTTGAGGCGCTGATGCTCGGCTCAGAACTCGAATCGCACCGACCCGATCCCGCCCACATCGGCAGGGCGACCAAGATTGAAGACAGCCGCGGCCGCTACGTGGTGTTTCTAAAATCGATCTTCCCGCGCGCTCGCACCCTCGAGGGGCTGCGGATAGTGGTCGACTGCGCCAACGGTGCGGCCTACAAAGTGGCTCCCGACGTGTTTTCTGAACTTGGGGCTGAGGTGATCGCGCTTTCGGCCACTCCCAACGGCAAAAACATTAACGATGCTTGCGGTGCGCTCTATCCCAAAAACATGTGCGAAGCGGTGCGCCAGCACCATGCGCACATCGGCATTGCGGTCGACGGCGACGCCGATCGCGTGATCATCGCCGATGAAAATGGCGACGAGGTCGACGGCGATACCATCATGGCTATATGCGCGCGCCGAATGATCGAGCGCGGCGAGCTCAAGAAAAACACCCTAGTGGCGACGGTGATGTCCAACATCGGGCTTGAGCGCGCGCTCGATGCACTCGGCGGGCAGCTGGTGCGCGCGCAAGTCGGCGATCGCTACGTCGTCGAGGAGATGCGCAAGAGTGGCTACAATTTCGGCGGCGAACAGTCGGGCCATCTGGTGTTTCTCGATCACATGACCACCGGCGACGGAATTTTGGCAGCGCTACAGGTGCTAGCGGTGATGCTCGAGAGCGGTGAAACTGGTCGGCCGCTTTCCGAGCTGCGCCGAGTGATGAATCGCTATCCGCAAGTATTGATCAATCTCAAAGTGCAGAAGAAGGTGCCGATCGAAGAGCTCGCCGAAGTCTCGGCGCTGATTGCCAGCGTCGAGGGCAAGCTCGGCGCGGATGGTCGAGTGCTGGTGCGCTATTCCGGCACCGAAGCCAAAGCGCGCGTCATGGTCGAGGGTCCCGATCAAGGAATGATCCAGAACTACGCCGAAGAAATCGCCGAAGCGCTTTTGGGATCACTTTCCTAGCAGCCCGCGGCGATGCATAATCGCGCCATGTCCAATTCACTTCTGCAATACGCCCGCAATCCTCGACGGGGATTACCGCCGTTTGACCAAATTCGCGCCGACCAAGTCGAGCCCGCCGTCGCCGAACTCTTGCCAGCGCTGATTCGCGATCTCGAACAGCTCGAGGAGAAACTGACAATCTCTTGGCACGATGTGGTCGAGCGCGTCTCCGAGCTGGCGGAGCCGACGTCGATTGCGTGGGGAGTGGTGAGCCATCTACTCGGCGTCGACAACAGCGACTCACTGAGGCAGGCGCACGATGCGATGCAGCCGCAGGTGGTCGAAGCGATGTTGCGGCTTTCGCAAAGTGCGCCACTTTATCGCGGACTCAAACAGCTGGCGTCGAGCGGCGAGTTTGCGCGCCTCGACGAGGCGCAAAAGCGCGTGGTGCAAGCGGCGATTCGCGATGCCGAGTTGGCGGGAGTTGGCCTACAGGGAGAAAAGCGCGAGCGCTTTTTGTCGATCGAGCGCGAGCTCGCAGAATTAGCGACCAGATTCAGCAATCAACTACTCGATGCGAATAAAGCATTTTCGCTGACACTGACCGCGCCCGACGAGGTTGCCGGATTGCCGCCGACGCTGCTCGCCGCCACCGCGGAAGCGGCCCGGCGTGCCTCGGGCAGCGAAACCGCTGCGTCGCCCACCACAGGGCCTTGGCGCATCACCCTCGATGCGCCAGTGTTTGGCCCGTTTCTCGAGCATAGCCAGCGACGTGACCTGCGCGAGAAACTTTATCGCGCCTATGTGACGCGCGCATCGAGCGGCGAGCTCGACAACGCGCCGCTCATCGAACGAATCTTGCAATTGCGCCAAGAAAAGGCTGCGCTGTTGGGCTTCGCGACTTTTGCCGAGATGAGTTTGCGTTCGAAGATGGCGCCGAGCGCGGCCGCGGTCGAAAAGCTGCTCGGCGAATTGCGCCACGCGGCGCTGCCCAAAGCACGTGCTGAACTTGGCGAACTGACCGAGTTTGCGCGCCAAAGATCGGGCGACGCGAGTCTCAAACTTTTGCATTGGGACGTTCCGTTTTGGTCGGAGCGCATGCGGGAGGAGCGATACGCTTACACCGACGAGGAGTTACGCCCATTTTTTGCTTTGCCGCGCGTGCTGGAGGGATTGTTCGCCACCGCCGAGCGACTGTTTGGAATCAAAGTGCGGGCCGCCGATGGCGCAGCCGAGGTGTGGAATGAGAGCGTGCGCTTTTTCAAAGTCGCCGATGCAAGTGGGCGCGACCTGGCGGCCTTTTTTCTTGATCCGTACAGTCGTCCGGAGACCAAACGCGGCGGCGCTTGGATGGACAGCGCGCTTTCGCGCAAGCGATTTTCCGACGGCAGCGCGCGGCTGCCGGTGGCCTATTTAGTTTGCAATTCGACCACGCCTTCGGATGGCAGGCCGTCGCTGATGACCTTTCGCGAAGTCGAAACCCTGTTTCACGAATTCGGCCACGGCCTGCAGCACATGCTGACCACCATCGACTACGCCGAAGCGGCGGGCATCAACAATGTCGAGTGGGATGCGGTCGAGCTGCCGAGCCAATTCATGGAAAATTGGTGCTACGACGAAGCGACGATCTTCAAGTTGGCGCGCCATTTTGAGACCGGTGAAGCGCTACCTCAGGCGCTGTTCGACAAGATCAAGGCGGCGCGCAACTATCGCGCCGGATCACAAACTTCGCGCCAGGTCTATCTCGCCGCACTCGACTGGGCGCTGCACCATCGTTATCTCTATGAGCCCGATTTTGCCGGCAGTGTCCAGGCGGTGCAGAAGCGCGTAGCGGCCGACAACACGGTGCTAACGCCGCTCGAGGAAGATCGCTTCCTGTGCGGGTTCTCGCACATTTTTGCCGGCGGCTACTCGGCCGGCTATTACAGTTACAAGTGGGCCGAGGTGCTGTCGGCCGATGCGTTTTCTGCCTTCACCGAAGCCGGACTTGAGCAGGAAAATGACATCGTCAAGTTGGGCCACCGGTTTCGCGACACCGTGCTTTCACTCGGCGGAAGTCGCCATCCGTTGCAAGTGTTTGCCGCTTTTCGCGGTCGCGAACCGAGCACGCGCCCGCTGCTCGAGCAGTCAGGGCTGACCAAGTAAGCAAGTAAACGCTGGACATCGATCGCGAGGCCGCCCTAAAATTTCGCGCCAGGGAGGCTATATATGAACGATCGTCAGCAACCGGGGATTGTATTGTGGATTGCCGTCGTGGCCTTGCTGGCGCTGATAATCGAGGCGATGTGGAGAATACCACGTATGAGCGATTATCAGCAACTGGGAATTGGAGTGTGGATTGGCGTCGGTGTGGGAGGCGTGGTCTGGCTGGCGCTCATGGTGCTGATGATCGCTTCGATGTGGAAAGTTTTCGTCAAGGCGGGCAAGCCGGGCTGGGCGGCGATTGTGCCGCTCCACAACCTGATCGTCATGCTGGAAATTGTCGGCAAGCCTCCGTGGTACATCGCTCTGGCGTTTGTTCCATTCGCCAACATTTATTTATCGATCGGGTTGCAGTTTTGGATGGCGAAGAGTTTCGGCAAAGGGATGGGGTTCGGTTTCGGGTTGCTTTTTCTAGCACCGGTATTCTATCCGCTGCTGGCTTTTGGTGACGCCCAGTACACCGGCGCCCCGGCTGTCTAGTACCCCTAGAAAGCAAATCCCTTCGCAGTTGCCGCATCACGCAGGGCGCCGTCGAGTGCGTCGTTGAGATCGGCGGGCGCCGCTGTACTTCGTTTCGCCTTTTCCGCTCTCAGAAATCCTTCGCGTTTGCTCGCCACTTCAGAGATTTGCTTCTGCAACCGAGCTCGCTCCACCGATCGTTTCTCGACGTAGGCCTTCTGTTCCGCTGGTTTCATCGCCTGGATCGGCGCCGGCAGGGCAGCGCGCAAATCGTCCAGGCTTTTGCCATTTTTCAGTGCGTCGACCACATCCCAACTGTCGTTGCGGTAGAGTGCGCCGCCTTTGGCGACAGTGCGCGCTGCCGCCGCCGGTGCGCTCATGTGGGCGGCGTTCTTGTCTTGCTCCTCCTGTAGTCGCTTTCGGTTCTCGCCGTCGTCGCCGTAGGCGAGGTAGGTGTCGTTGAGCGCGCTCGACAGCCGCCCGAGCTCTTGGTCCATCGGTGTTGCGATGGTGACGACATGATTTTGATCAATCGCGGCGTACTTGCCGTGCCCGCGCTCAGCGACCTGATGCCAAAGCGCGCTCTCGCTATTGCTGGCGCTGCCGCAATAGATGGTGTTGACCAAGATGCCCTTTCGTTCGGCGTCGTGGAGCGCCGAGGCCAGCGAAATTTCCGGATCTTGATCGGCGGGCTCATTGCCGGCGACGAAGATCAATCTCAGATCGCGATCGTCGGTGGTCCAATTCATCTGCGCAGTGGCGTCGCGTACCGCACGCGCAACATATTCGGTGCCGCCGTTGGTGGTGAGGGCGAACAATTTGGAATAGACCAGATCAAGATCTGACGTCAGCTCGCTCTCTTTGCGAATCCAGCCACGCGACGAATCATAAAAATCGTTGCCATAGGAAATCAGCCCAACCCGAACCGTTGGTCGCGGCTTCATCTTGCTGAGTAGGTTGACCATGTCCCACAGTCTCGAGCGGGCCGAGTCGACCAGGCCGTCCATGCTGGACGAGACGTCGAGCGCAATCACCACATCGACGTTGCGCCCAGGTGGCGCCAGCACGCGATGCTCATCCCGCCCCGCCCAGGCCCAGCGGCTGATGGTGAGTGCAGTGAGGACAAAAAGGATGGGAACCAGATTGTTTTTTGTACGCATACAAAGTGAAACGCATGACTGGCGTTTTGGATTTAATTCAAATTTCTCCTCTGCAGTTCGCAATATATGGTACACACCACGGTCGCACCATGAGCCGAAAAAAGATCTCCACCACGGTCTACATCACGCCCGAGCAGGACGAGGCGCTCAAGCAGTTGCACGAAAAAACCAAAGTGCCGGTAGCTGAATATATTCGCCAGGGCATCGATCTGGTGCTCTCCAAGCACAAGGACGTCTTGCCGGGGCAGCAGACGCTGTTCGATTTAGACTGATTTTTTCATGTTCCCCATAGATCGCATTCGAAATTTCTCGATTATTGCCCACATCGATCATGGCAAGTCGACGCTCGCCGATCGCATTTTGGAAGCGACGGGTGCGCTTAGCGATCGCGAAAGGGTCGACCAATTTCTCGACAAGATGGACCTCGAACGCGAGCGCGGCATCACCATCAAGGCGCAGGCGGTGCGGCTCAATTATCGCAGCGACGCCGGGCAGGACTATCTCATCAACCTCATCGACACGCCGGGCCACGTCGATTTTGGTTACGAAGTGTCGCGCGCACTCGGCGCCTGCGAGGGCGCGCTGCTGGTGGTGGATGCGGCGCAGGGCGTCGAGGCGCAGACGCTGGCCAATGTTTACCTCGCGCTCGACAACAACTTGGCGATCGTGCCGGTGCTCAACAAGATCGATCTGCCGTCGGCCGATCCGGATGCGGCGAAGAAACAGATTGAAGACGTGATCGGCCTTGACGCTTCGGATGCGCTGTTGGCGTCGGCCAAGACCGGGCAGGGGATTCACGAAATTCTCGAGGCGGTGGTGGCACGCATGCCGGCGCCACAAGGCGATGCCGACGGGCCGCTGCAGGCGCTGATTTTCGACAGCTGGTACGACACCTACAAGGGCGTCATTACTTTGGTGCGGGTGGTGCAGGGCACGATCAAAAAGAATTTAAAAATTCGCCTGATCGCGACGGAGAAAGAATTCGAGGTGATCTCGGTCGGTGCCTTTACTCCGCATGCTGCCGAGCTCGAGTCGCTGTCGGCGGGCGAAGTCGGTTTTGTGATCGCCAACATCAAAGCCGTCGCCGACACCCGCGTCGGTGACACCATTACCGAGGTCGAGCGGCAGGCGCCGCCACTGCCCGGCTTTAAACACGTCAAGCCGATGGTGTTTGCTGGAATTTTCCCCACCGACTCGGCGCGTTACAGCGAATTGCGCGACGCGCTCGAGAAGTTGGCGCTCAACGATTCTTCCTTTACCTATGATTTTGAAACTTCGCTGGCGCTGGGTTTTGGTTTTCGCTGTGGCTTTCTCGGGCTGCTTCACATGGAAATTGTGCAGGAGCGGCTCGAGCGCGAATACAACCTCGATCTGATCGTCACCGCACCGACGGTGCGCTACCGGGTGGCGTCGACCGCGGGCGACACTATCGAGATCGACAATCCGGCGGCGCTGCCCGACGCTGGCCGAGTCGACCACATCGAAGAGCCGATCATCGCCGCCACCATTCACACTCCGCAAGAGTACGTCGGCAACCTGATCACCCTCTGCCAAGATCGGCGCGGTGTGCAGACCGGCATCGACTACGCCGGCGACAATCGCGTCATCATTCGCTACGATCTGCCGCTTGCCGAAGTGGTATTCGGCTACTACGACAAGATGAAAACCATGTCGCGCGGCTACGCCAGCCTAGACTACGAGCTCAAGGACTATCAAACTTCGGATTTGATTCGTCTTGATCTGCTCGTCAACGGCGATCGGGTCGACGCGCTCTCCATCATTACTCATCGCGATCGATCCTATGCGCGTGGCCGCGACCTTTGCGACAAGATGAAAGAGCTGATTCCGCGGCAGCAGTTCGAAGTGGCGATTCAGGCGGCGATCGGCACCAAAGTGATCGCGCGGACCACCGTCAAAGCGCTGCGCAAGAACGTCACCGCCAAGTGCTACGGCGGCGACATTAGCCGCAAACGCAAGCTGCTCGAGAAACAAAAAGAGGGCAAAAAGCGAATGAAGCAAGTCGGCAACGTGGATATTCCCCAGGAGGCTTTCCTGGCCGTGCTAAAGATAGAATAGATGTCGCGTCGAAAAGAACGTTCGATTTGGATGCACTTCGGGGCATTCGGCGGGCTTGTCGAGACAGTACTCGATCGGTTCGGTGGTCAATCGCGCCGTCGAAGGCGGGTCCGTCGCGAAGCAGCGCTCTTGGTACGTGAAGGCAAGCGGCGGTTGCGGCGTGGCGGCCATCGCATTGCCGCACCGGTCGTCACCAGCGTGCGGGCGGCGATCACTGAACTCCAACAAGCGGTCGCCGACGATGATTTTGACAAGTTGATGGTGGCGCGCGACCGGCTCGACAAGAAACTCGACGAGCACCTTGGCTTTGTCGCCAAATCGCCCGGCCGCGAATATGTCGAGTCGTTTGGCGTCGCGATCTTTGTTGCACTACTTTTGCGGGCTTTTGTCGTCGAGCCCTTCAAGATTCCTTCAGGCTCGATGATTCCAACGCTGCAGGTGGGCGATCACATTTTCGTCAATAAATTTATCTACGGCGTTCGGCTGCCCTACACCAACATCAAGTTTGCAGAATCCTATCGCAGGCCAGAGCGCGGCGAAGTGGTTGTGTTTCTTTGGCCCGTTGATCGCAATACCGATTTTATC
Source organism: Myxococcales bacterium (assembly GCA_023248835.1). Lineage (GTDB taxonomy): Bacteria > Myxococcota_A > Polyangia > Palsa-1104 > Palsa-1104 > JAHFDU01. The sequence continues at coordinate 11,855 of JAHFDU010000032.1, forward strand.
AAACGTATTGTGGCGATTGCTGGCGACATCGTCGAACTGCGCGCCAACGTGCTGTACATCAATCACAAGCCCGTGGAGCGCCAACGCATTGCAGGAGACTGCCACTACTCCGACGTCGATCATTCGGGGAGCGTCTGGGAGCAGCGGGAGTGCGAGGCCTACCGGGAGACGCTCGATGGGCGCAAATATACAGTGTTCCAGAGCCCGGGTACTGCGGCGAGGCAAGAAGCCAACTATGGCCCGTTTATTGTGCCGGCTCACCACGTTTTTTGCATGGGCGACAATCGCGACAACTCTAACGATTCACGGTTTTGGGGGCCGGTAGACGAAGTTCTGATCAAAGGCAAAGCGATGTTCATTTGGTGGTCGTTTGGCCAGCCGGGAGAGGATTCAAATCCCGTCGTGCAAAAATTCCAAGCGATTCGCGGCAGCCGTATGTTTCACACTGTGCGCTAGCCCTTCGACAAGCTCAGGGCGATCGGGCAAAAATCAGCGCGGTGTTGTTGCCACCAAACGCAAACGAGTTCGAAAGCACAAAGCGCGGACGTTGCTCGCGTGCGCTCGGACCGATGATATCGAGCTCGAACGCGGAGTCCACCTTTCTTAAGTTCGCGGTCGGCGGCAAGAAGCCCTCCGCGAGGGCAATCACTGAAGCGCAGGCTTCAATCGCGCCAGCCGCTCCAAGGGTGTGGCCAACCATCGACTTGGTGCTCGAGATCGGAATCGCCCGTGTGCCGAAAACTTTGGCGATCGCGCGCGCCTCGGCCGCATCGTTGTGCGGCGTCGCCGTTCCGTGCGCATTGATGTAGTCGATGGTTTCGGCGGAGAGGCCGGCGTCGTCGAGCGCGGCGAGCATTGCTCGGGCGGCGCCGTCGCCTTCGGGATGGGGCGCGGTCATGTGGTAGCCATCCGCCGAGATGCCGTAACCGGCGAACTGCGCCAGCACCGTGGCACCACGGGCGCAGGCGTGGTCGAGCGACTCCAGTACCATTACCGCGGCGCCTTCGCCCAGGGTGAGTCCGCTGCGCTCGGCATCGAATGGGCGGCAGGGCTCGACGGACATGGCGCGCAGCGACGAGAAACCGGCGTAGGTGAGGCGGCACAATCCCTCCGCACCACCAGCGATGGCGACTGCACTCTTGCCAAGGCGAATGCAGTCCGCGGCATAGCCGATTGCGGTTGCCGACGAAGAGCAGGCGGTCATGATGGTGGTGCGTGGGCCGCCGATGCGGAAAGCGCGCGCCACTTGATCGGTCACTGATGCGGGTTGATGCGGAACCAGTAACTCGGGTGACGGCGAGCCGCCGCTGTCGATCGCGATCAAGTA
>JAHFDU010000032.1:13191-18609 GCA_023248835.1 Myxococcales bacterium
CGGCACCGCCGGTTCCGGTGCCGAACACCACCGCCGCCTTCCCAAGTTCGCTCGCAGTCAGTCCCGCCTGCGCAATCGCCTCTTGGGCGGCGCGCAGTCCAAACTGATCGGGCCGCGACCGGCGCGGATCGGGCGCGAGATCGGCTGACACTGCAGCGCCCAGCCGGCTGCGGTAGCCCGCGCAGCTGAAATGTCGCGCTTCTTCAATCGGCGCAATGCCCGAGCGCCCACCGCGCAACCCCTCGGTGAAAGCACGCACATCGGCGCCGAGCGCGGTGACCGCTCCCAGCCCGGTCACCGCGATCTGTGGCCTCGATGTCACCGTAGTTTTATATCGAAGACGGCTGGAAGCGTCAATGCGCATCAATTTATTACTTTATGATAGTGATTGACTTTTTATACTGCTAATCATAAACAGAGTTTGATTGTAGACGGAAGGTGCCAAATGAGCTCCGGTAATGTTGATGAACTAGTGAAAATCATTGAAGAAAAGTACGGCATTGAGCGCGAGTTTGTGGAGGCGCTCAGGCCTGCGATCGAAAAAATCTTCCTGCCGGAGACACCGGTGATGGCTCGCGGCGAACTGATGCAGATGATTCACGCGGTGTGCTCCAATCACGTAATGGTGCGCGCTGCCAGCCAGAAGGCGATGCAGAGCTGCCAGGCGATGACGGTGCAACTGCAGAATCTGAAGTCCGAGCTGGTGGAGTCATTGAAGGAGTTCTCGAACATCAAAGAGGAGTCGCTCATCAATGGGCTATTGTTCACACGCGGCAAGCGAGCGATGTTGAACTAGCTTTTCGTCACGTCCTCGACGTCGACTTTCACCGCCATTTTTCCCACCAACACCTTGAGACCACCCTTGGCGTCGACCTCTTGCACCACGCCGGCCTTGCCCGCGAACATGCCGCGCACAATGCGAACGCTGTCGTTCTTGCTCAGCCCCTTTTGACGTTTGGCCTGTTTTTCTTTCTGCAGAGTTTCACGGATCGAGACAAAGTCGTTGTCGCGCGACCAAGCAATAAAACGATACAGCGGCAAGAGTGCGGCAAACGTGCGCTCCGCCAAGGTAGTGAGCGCTGGCCCCTCCTGCAGCGCGCTTGCCATTGGCACAGCGCGACCGACGTAAAAGAGTTTGGGTGGCGTTCCTGGTAACGTCAGTTCGGATTTTCCCAGCTTGGTGAGCGCGTGAGCGAACTGGTTGTCATCGAACGCAGAGGCGGCAGCGATCTCGGGCATCACGCCGGCGCGAAATGCTTCCCCCAGCGCCTGAACGGTCGAGAGGAACTTTTCACGCTCGAAATGGTCCTCACACTTGCGTTGCCAGTTCTGTCGATCGATCTGCGCATCGGGGTGGAGTTTGAGCGCCATGTCGATTGATTCATGACCGACGGAAATCGCCAAGAAAACATGATTTCGCTGCGGCGTCGGATCGTCGATCATCGAGGCTAGGCTGTGCTGTCGATCGATGATCGCATCGAGCTCTTTGCGCGCGCCCTCATTGCGCGAAAAATACAGGTGCTGGGCTTCGACCTGCTTGTGATTCCACAGTGCGGGATATTCTACCGAGGGCTCGGCGAACAGCAGCGATCCGTCCGTCGCCACCAACTTGCTCTCGAGGTGACGGCCGAGCGCGATGAGTTTTTGCTTCACCTCGAGACGCTCGCGGGTGAACACATTCGATTTCCATTTTTTTGGTGCGTAGGCTTCGAAATCGGACGCGACAAATCCAGCAAAATTCGGCATGACGGTTGCGGACACTACAGCGTAGCCAAGAAAAACACGAGCGTAGAAACTAGGCGTCAAACGTGTTACACCTGCGCCGCATGCAGGTGGACCAGGTGGACAATCAGTCGGCGAGTACGCGCCGTGCAGCCAAACCGCCCATCGATCGCGCCCGGGTTGCAGAGCTGGTGCGTTCCACTTTGGCCGAACTTGGCAAGTCGACGGCGGTGGCTCCGGTCGATGCGGTGTTGCTTGGGCCGGAACGGTCGCTGGCTACCGCGTTTGATGCCGATGCCGGGCGCAAGCTGGCGGCGGCGACACCGGCGCGCATCTTCGTTGGGCGAGCCGGCAGCCGCTATCGTACCTCTACTCTGCTGCGGTTTCGCGCGGACCATGCTGCCGCCAAAGATGCGGTGATGTCGGAGGTGGACGGCGCATTGCTCGAGCGCCTCGGGCTCTGCGATGTGATCTCTCGCGCCGCCGACAAACGCGTCTTTCTCGAGCGTCCCGACGCTGGACGTGCACTGTCCGAGGAAGCGAAGAAGACGATCGCGGAAAAGTGTACACGCGCGCCGCAACTGCAGATTTGCTACGGTGATGGCCTCTCTGCCGCCGCTCTGAACGCGCATCTAGAAGCGTTTCATCTGGCGTTCGTTCGCGAGCTCGGCGCTCGTTCGATTGGCTTCGGCACGCCACTTTTCATTCGTCACTCGAGGGTCAAAGTGATGGATGAGATCGCCCGCCTGACCGAGGCGGAGGCCTGTGTTTTCGTCTGTGGCGAACGGCCGGGACTGGGGTTTGCCGACTCGATGAGCGCTTACTACATTTACCGTCCCGCGACCGGCGCCACCGACGCTGATCGCGAAGTGATCTCCAACATCAATCCACGCGGACTTGAACCTGCGCGCGCGGCTGCCGCAGTAGCGGACGCGTGTGTGCGGATTCTCGGCGCCAAGAAATCGGGTGTCACACTATCATGAGTGCGCAATTTACATGTCCGGTCTGCGGATTTGTCGGGCTCAGCGAGCCACACGTCGATGCGACGGGTTCACCGACCTACTCGATGTGCCCGTGCTGCGGCACTTTTTTCGGTGGCGACGACGTCGAACACACACACGAGGAGCTGCGTCACACCTGGGTGGAGGAGGGCGCCAAGTGGTGGTCGCAGCATCAGCTCTCGCCAGATGGCTGGAACGCGGAGGCGCAGTTGAAAGCAGCGGGCCTGGCTGTGACGCATGGACGGAACTAGGCCGAACGCCAGCGCAAGTTCTGTCGTCGACTTGGAGCCGATTTTGCCGCGCGTGCTGGCGGTTCGTACCATCGCGCAGGTTTCCCAGGCGCTGGCGTCGGAGTGGAAACTTCCCGTCGAGATGCGCTCCGTCGGTCTGGTGACCTGCACTTCCGATGATGCGCTGTATGTCGCGCTCGACGAGGGCACCAAGGCGGCGCCAGTCGATGTCGTCTACGCGCGATCGTTTTATGCTGGGTCGTCCTACGCTTCGGGGCCGCTTTCCGGTGAGGCAATTGGCGTGTATGCCGGCCGCGATCCGGATGAGATCAAGAGTGCGCTCGATGCATGTCTACGTACGTTAGCCGAAACGGCGTGGTTCTACGCCGCCGACGAAAAAAAAACGTTGGCGTTTTTTCCGCACGTCATTCGCTCGGTGGGCCGTTACTTGGCGGGCGAAGCCAAGATCGCAGTCGGTACGCCAATGGCTTACCTGATTGCGCCGCCGATCGAATCGCAAGTTGGACTGGACGCTGCGCTCAAAGCGGCACCAGTCAAACTCATGCGCTACTTTGGTCCGCCGACGGAGACCAACTACGGCGGCGGTTATTTATCCGGATCGATCGCCGATTGTGAAGCGGCCGCGCGCGCATTTGCCGCCGCAGTGGTGGATGTTGCCAAGGCACCGCTGGCCGATTCGCAGGACGCGCGCGGTGGTGGGGAAATGCTCTCGCCACGAGCGCAGAAAATTCCGCAAGCGGGCCGTTACCGCGTGCTCGCCACCGGCGAGCGGCTCGCGGAAAAACCGGAGCAGCTGACCCATCTGGAGGATGACTTATCACTCGTCGACAAGAGCCACCCGCGCATCGCGCTGCGTGGCAAACTCGACACCCTGCAGGGGTTGCTGCTCGACGCTCAAGTCGCTGCCGATGAGGCCGGCGCCAGGGCGCTGGTGGGTGAACTTGGCGAGGCGCTCGAGCTGACTCGCACCATAGTCGGCGCGGAAGTCACCGGCCGCTCGCTTGCGGATTGGAAACTTGGCGGGCTGTCGCCGTCGGAGATTCGCTACGCTTCGCACCACACCCATGAACTTTACAACGTGCCTTTTATGTTTCCCTCGGTGCGGCAAGGGCCGGTGGTGGCCAAGCTGTACGTGGCGCGCGCCTACGCGCGCGAAGCCGAGCTCGCGCTGGTGGCGGCTTTTGCCGCGCCCGAGGAGCGCGCCGATCTGAAGCTCGCTCTCAATCGGCTTTCGTCGGCGCTGTACTTGGTGACGGTGAAGTTCTTGGCCGGCCGCTACGGCGGCGAGCCGCACAAAGGGCCGATCAAAGGCTGGGCACCACCGGAGCGAACCTCCTAGTGTCGCTGCCACCTGAAAGGCGATGTCTTCCCGTCGGCGTGGGCGTGGGCGTGAAACGAAAATCCGCTCGGTTGCATCTTCACGACCGGCGTTTTCGACCACGACAGAAAAATGCATCACATTGCAATCGGCGGTGGTGCTAGATGAAACCGAAGATTCAAGCGGAGAAATTTGCCAAGCTGTACGACCGCGACGTGCTGCCGCTTTGGTCGCGACAATTCGGTGAACTGCTGCTCCGCGATTTGACGGTGCCACCGTCGGCGAACGTGCTCGACGTTGGCTGCGGCACCGGATATCCCGCGCTCGAATTACTGGATCGAATGGACGAGTCGAGTCGCATCATTGCCATCGATGCTTCGGCGGCGATGATCGAGGAAGCGCGCACCAAGGCCGGAGCGCTCGCCAACCGGAGAATTTTCTTTCGCTCGGAAAATGCAGTACCAAAACTCTCTTTTGCCGACGATGTCTACGACGTGGTCTTGTGCAACGCGACACTGCAGGAATTTGAGGACCCAGCGCGAGCCGTGCGTGAGTTTGCACGCGTGACCAAACTCGGCGGCGAGCTGGCATTGACCGTGCCCCTGGCAGGAACGTTCGATGAATTCTACGACCTGTTTCGTGAGGTCCTTCTCAAGCTCGATCAACGTGACGCACTCGAACGGTTGGCGGTTCACTTGGCGCGCTATCCCGCGTTGTCGCGGATCGAGGCTTGGTTTGCGGAGTCGGGATTTGCCGATGTGCACAGTGAACAAAAGACCTTCAAACTGCTCTTTCACTCCGGCCGCGAGTTCTTCTTCGCGCCGGTGATCGAGTTCGGGCCGCTTTCGAATTGGAAGCGGATCGCTGGCCAGGGCCCACAACTGCAGCGAATTTTCTTGGAGATCAAATCGGCGATTGACACCTACTTCGCTCGATCTCCGTTTGCTGTCACCGTGGTGGCCGGTGTTGTGCGCGGGAAAAAAGCAGCGGCGACTGAGCCGATGCCGGATCTGTACCGAGAGGAGATTCCGCCCGGCGCTCTTGCCGAGGTGCCAATCGACATTCAGGTGCTCGAGGAGCCTCCGCAACCAGCGGAAGAGCTGATTGAAGAGGATGAAGCCGAAAA
>JAHFDU010000033.1 GCA_023248835.1 Myxococcales bacterium
AAGCGCAGATCCTTGAGACCACCGAGATAGCCAGTCACCGCCTTTTGTGAATTGAGCACCGAAAACAAGAGCCGCTCCGATTCGCGCCTCTGCTTCGCACCTTGCGCGCCGTACCTTTCGAGCAGCGCGCGCAGCCGCCCAAACTCTTTGAGCAGCATCGGGTAGGCAACGTCGCGCAACAGCTCGAGTTGCGCCACGGTGTCGAGTCGTTCGGTGTTGCCGGGATTTCCCGAGGTGAACACCAACTCGCCGTCACTCGGGCCGCTCTTGCTCCAGGTCAGAAAATGTTGCGGCGCGATCGGCTTTCCGCCCTCATGGACACGAAAAAACGCGACGTCGAGGTCGTAGCGCGGGTATTCGAAATTGTCGGGATCACCGCCGAAAAACGCGATCTCCTTTTCCGGTGCAAACACCAGCCGCACGTCGGTGTACTTCTGATAGCGATAGAGATCGAATTGGCCACCCTGGTAGAGCGTCACTACGTCGCAGCGCTGATGCGTCTTGTCGCTGCACGCCTTTTCGATCGCCGCCATCTTCTCTTTTTGCGCTTTGTTGAGTTCGGCTTCGCTCATCTTTTCTTTTTCGACCGAGCGGACGGCGGCGGTGACATCCTCGATGCCGGTCAGGACATTGAGCTCGAGATCAGGACATTTGAGCTCGTCGGCACTGTTGCGCGCGTAAAATCCTTGGCTGACATAATCCTGCTTGGCGTCGAGCTTATGAATGCAATCGGCGCCGACGTGATGGTTGGTCATCACCAAGCCGTTTTTCGAAACCAACGATCCCGAGCCGCCAGAATTGAAACGCACCGACGACAGTCGCAGGTGATCGAGCCACGGCTGCGTGACCTCAAATTGGTAGCGCTGTTTGACCAGCTTCGCCGGAAAATGGTTGAACGTCCACATCCCCTCATCGGCTGCGGCAGCGCTCGACAACATCCAGGCGAAGATCAAGATCGGCTTCATTGTTCCCTCTCTTACAAAGCATCACCGCTCGTCTTCTAGCGAAGCAGTGGCCAAGTGCGAAGTCGAAGGATACCCTGGCCAAAGTCGATGGCGGAGTCAAATCACGATGCGCTGATGTGCGCCTACCGTGAATGCACGGTGGAGATCTATTCACCGGACGGAAAAACCATCACTTTCTCCGTCAGCAGCACAAAGCCGGTTCCTCTTCCGGGCACGGTGTCGGTGATCACTGCCTACAATCCGAACCCTTTGACTACGCTGCGCTGCGCTCAGGGGCGGTTGATGGAGCAGAATCGTGCTCGCCAAGTCGAGCTTGAGCAGATCCTGCGCGATCGCAAGCTAAGATTCTGGCCGGCCTGCAACGCGCCGCGTACCACGTTTGCCGAACCAAGTTTTGCCATTTTCGATCTGGCGCTCGACGACGCGCTAAAGCTCGCCCAACAGTTCGGCCAGCGCGCGGTTTATTTTATTGAAGGGGGAAGGGCGCTGCTGGTTTGGGTCGGCGGGTAGATTTTCTTAGTTTCGGAAACCAGGCCGGGAAGAAAGTTCGAAGTGGCTTGCATGGTGCTTTCGCTGACCTGATAGACCAGGCTGTCGAGGATCTCAAACAGATGCTTGTATTGCGCCATCTCTGCGACTTCGTGCGGGGCGTGCCAGGCGATCGCCGTAGACAACGTCTCTCCTTTTGCTGACAGCGTCACCTCCCGAAGAGATGAGCCTGCTGGAATTCGATGTGGTGGAACTTTCGGGAACGCCGCTTGCTCAAGGACCTGACCCAGTTCGTCGACGGTTGAAGGTGATATGACGCCGGTCCATACGGTGCGGTCGCCGTGAAATAGATTCTCCAGAGTGGCCACGCCGTCACCCCGGAGCTCGAGCGTATTCTGACCAAACGGATCGGTGGGGCTCGAAGCGCTACCGGAGCAATAGGTGAGCACAACTGCTGGCGCTGCCGAGGTGAACGTCATGTAGAAAGGGCCCCGGCCAGAGCATCCTCCAGCGACATTTCTTTTACGTCGCTCGCCCAAATTCGGCTGCCCGACAGTGCACGAGGAAGCGCCTCGAGAAACTCGCGCCCGTCTTTGATGGTTACCAAACGGTCGCGGCTGGCGCGAATTCCGTCCTGCACCAAGTCGAGCGCAAATTGATCGCCATGCGGTACCAGTGGAACAGTCTGCACACCGCCATCTGATACGAGCACAAAGCGCGCCAACTTGGACACCGAGCCGTCGCTACGTAGCTGTTCGATGTCAACCGCGCGAACGCGCTCAGAAGGCCGCGAAAACATCTCCGCAAATAGAGCACGACGACCATTGTCTACTGCCTCTTTAGCCAGTGATCGGAGTCGTGCGGTCACGAGCTGGACCAAGTCCGATCGGGGTGAACGATCAAACTCCGATTGATTTTCGATCATCAGGTCCAACATTTCGCCAAACACATAAGGATCGCAATTCGTCGCCATGTTTCCCATATGGTCGATAGCCGAGCCGCGGTCCTTCTCGAACAGCACTCGCAATGCCGCCGCGCGCAGATATTCATCGTCAGTGGCCGTCAGCAACGCGGTTGCGATCTCTTGGCTTTTACTGTTCGGGCGCTGCGCGAGCTCAAACAGGGCTGAGGTGGCGATGTAGGGCTCTTGTCCTCGCGCCAATCCTGACAACATTTCGTTGTCGAGCGTCGAAAAATCGATTTCGTCCGATCCGAGCAAGCTTAGCGCCGCTAGCTTTTCAGCGTTGTCCACCATCATTGACTCCTGAACTTGAACACGAGCGTTACCAGCGTAAAGATGGGCTCGTGTGTCTCCACATGTTTGGCTGGAATCCACTTTGCCGTCACAATCAGAACGCCGTCTGGCCCAGCAATTTCCGAATTCACAGCGACGACGTCCGTGCCTGGCTGCACACCGACGTTGGCGGTCGCTGCCTGCCCATCGAGGAGCATTCGATGGATGATCATGTCGGCCTGCGATTCCAGATCAAGGCCGGCTTTCTGCAAAGCTGACAAATTTCCCTGCGACCGATCGTAGTTGTGTTCTTTTTTCTCCAGATCTTTGAGTCGGGACTGTTTTTCTTTCTGGCTGGCAAACGCGCTCTGGTTATTTTTGCGTTCCGCTCTCAGTGATTTGAGCTCTGCCAACTCAGGGAATTGCACTTTCCCGGCACCATAGATCAGCACTTTATCGATGGGCAAATAACAGTTTCCCTGCTTAGCGGCGCGGACCTTTTTAACTCCTCCCTGGGGCAGGGGAACCGGGAACTCGACATTTTCGCTCATCGGCGCTTGTTCTGCGCTCATTGGTGCTTGCGCCGGACTGCGTTTTCCGACTGCAGTCGCATCGGGTGCACGGTCGTGTGTGGCCGATTTGGTCGCGACCTCGTCAGGGCTGGGCGTCGCGTGGCTGTCGCCCACCTGGGTGGCGACCTCGTCTGCTCTCAGCGTCGGCTGATTCCCGGCCAGCAACGCTTGATGTTCCTCAGCCTCACTTGGTGTGGTGAAGAAAGTTCCCTCCTCATGGAGGGTCGCGAGTTTGTGTTCGATGTCCGCTATGAGCTCATTGACGCGCCGGAAGAAGCCTTCGCTTTCGGCGGGAGTCAGATGCTCACCCAGCTTTTGCGACAGTGCCGCGTGGCGGTCGCGCAGCGTCTTCAGCTTTTCGTAGGTCTCTCGGGTGTACTTCGTCGGTAGCCTTCTCGGTGCCGCGCTGGTGAAAGCGAGATCGTGATCAATGGGAATCAGCGCGTACGCACGTCCGTCAGGCCCGAGGTCCACCAGAACGTTGCCGATGTTGCGGTCGCGATTGTTGATGGCGTAATCGAACGCTTCAATCTCTGACTTGAGTCGAGCAAATTCGGGCGAACTCTTAATTCTCTCGTATTGTTTCGGGTTGCTTTCAAAGATCTCACCCAAACTGGTTCGCCGCAACGGCAACGGGGCGTGTTCGATGAACGGCTGTAGCGTTCCGTTGGCCTCGAGATAAGACACCGGTCGTACATCCGACTGAATACCCGCTTCGTTAAAAACCGTGGACGCCCCAGCTGCTCGACGAGCGTAGTCTCCGCGTTGCACGCCGTATTCTTCGACGCTGCCAACGTTGCCCCAGTTGGGCTTGAACAGAAACTTCTCGCCAGTTTCTCTGTCGATCAGCAGCGATTTTCCTTTGACGGCATTGCCCTTCTCAAATGGGACCTCTTTGAAACGGCTCGGATCGAGTCGCTGATAGTGCAACTGTGGACCGAGTGGCTCAACTGGTACGTGCGCGGCCTCCTCTTTGCGAGCGATCTCTTCGGGGCCAGCGGTCTTTTGCTCGCCCTCCTTGTCCGTTTTCTCAGGACCGTGCTCGCGCGCTGTTTTCTCCTCGGGACCGAGCTTGCCATCTTTTTTCGTCGCTGAAATGTCTTCTGCCGGGCCGGTCTGCGCCTTGATTCCCTCTTGCTCAGCGGCTCGCTTTTTATCGTGAAACGCCTGCTGCACGTCCTTGTGGACACTGTCCAAGTGGCGCTCTCGCAGTCCGGTATCGGGATGAACAATCGGGCGCTTTTCTTCCGGCCCGGTCTGGTCATAGGCGAGCTTGCCGCGGGCGTCATAGAGCCAATGGTCGCCCATCAAAGAGCGATCTTTGGCGACGCCTGGGGCGTTCGGAGTTTCGCGTCCGACTGCAGGCGTTTTCTTGTCATGGTATTCGTCGAGCCAGAAATTGTGGCCGATCTCGTGGGCGTCGACGGTGCCGGGCTGGCCGGCGCTGCCTTCGTCGGCATACCAGTGCAATTGATCGGCGCGACCACGGCCTGGGCTGAGCTTGACCACCATGTCGGCTTCGGCCTTGTCCTTGACGAACTCGACCTCGACGTGCAGGCGATCGCCATTTTTCAAGGTGTGCTGATGGTTGTAGTAGTGATCAACACCCTTTTGCGCACGAGCGCACACGTGTTTGATGTCCGCCTTGCTCACTCCCGGCTCGGGTTCGAAATGTACTCGGATGTGTATGCGAGTCAGTCCCGGCTTGCCCTCTCCATAGTGAAAATGGCGCGCCTGATAATTTGAATCGGCCTCCGCGCCCTGTTTGATTCCGTTTTCTTCGAGCGGCTGGTGGGTTTTCGGATCGACGTACTGATCGAGCGTCTCCTTCTTGACCCGGGCAACGTTGTTCGCCTCTTCTTGCTGGTGTTCGTAAAACCCACGCAGATCGGCCATCGATTGGTCGTAGTGAGCTCCTTTTTCGACCCCGCTCACGCGCTCAATCTGTCCGAGTATCGTGACCGGTTTGTCGATTTCGGTTAAATGCTGCGTGGCCTCCCGTTGCACCTTGGTCGCCTCTTGCAATGTCGCGACCTCAGAAATGTGGTGAGGTTCTTTGAGCGTTGCGGCTTCAGACTGCCGCGGCCGAGACTTCGCCGACGTTGCTGGTCCAGCTTTCGGCGTTTTCGAATTCATGTCGGCGGCAAGCGTATCGAGTCGCTGCATCAGGCCATCGATCTCGGCTGGACTGAGCGAGGCCGCCAGCTTTTGGCGCAACGCTTGACGATTGTTCGACAGGTCGCGAATCTTCGCCCGCAGCTCGGGCGAGTACTCTTTTGGCAGCGGCGTTCGCGCGTGTCGCTTGCCCGAGGGATCGTAGAAGGTGCGATCGTGATCGATCGCAGTCACTTCTTTTACCCGCCCGCTTTCGTCAAAGGCCACAATGAATTGATCGGCATTGAACAGCATGACGCTGTCGCGATCCCAGTTGTCGATGAGATAATCAAGCGCGTGCACTTGATGTAGCTCTCGTTGAAATTCCGGCGAGTTGCGTATTTTTTCGTATCGGGCCGGATTTTTTCGCTGGATGTCGCCGAGTCGCTCGCCGGCGGCAAATTTTTGTAGGGTGCCAATCTTTCCTTCAAACTGGACCATTTCCACGGTGGGGGCGCGCACGCCAAGCTCTGCCGCCACGGTTCCGCTCGCGATCTCGTGGCGACCGCTGTGCGGATCTTCAAGGGTGCTGGGCTTGAACAGATAGGTCTCGCCGGTCTGTGGGTCGATGATTTTTGTCGCGCCAAGAGTGGTTGCACCGCCGCGCCCCTCGTTGAATGATTGGTCGGGATGACGGACCCACTCTGAACCAAGCTTGCGTTGCCCCGCCCGCGGAGCGGCTTGAGCTGGATGCTCAATTCCCGGTAGCGTCTCGTCGAACCTGACCGTGCCTGCCTCTGGCTGCATAGGCAAGGCTGTCGGCTGCGCAGCGCTGTCCTGCCGCGAGAGTTTCTGTTCGATCACATTTCGCGCCTGGTCGAGGCGCGGATCAAGTACGTCAAAACGATCAATCTGCGCCTGCAGCTGCTCGAGTTTTTGCTTTTGCGCCGGCCGTTTGGGATCAAGTTTGTCGATCTCGCTCGCGTGTCGATTGATCCAGGTGCCGATTCGCTCTTGTTCGCGCAATCGCCGGGCGAGCGCTTCTTGACGGATTTTTTCACCGCGCGCCTCTTCTTGCGCCTGTTTGCGTGCAGCGGTATCGGCGACATTTTTTCGGCGCGTCGCTTGCTCGAGCAGCTTTTGTCTTTCGTCCTGCGCTTTGATCTCGGCCCTTCGCTGGTCGCGTTTGTTCTTCAACGCCTCGGCTTTTTTTGCCTTGTCGCGCGATTCGTCTTGGACCTTCCTGGTCTCGTGTGATTCGACTACGTGGCGATTTTTCTCGTTCGATTCTTTCGCGCGCTCGCGTAGCTCGTCACGCTTGGCTTGGTCGCGCGTTTCGTCCTGCGCCCGATGGGTCTTGTGCTCTTCGATGACCTGATGATTCTTCTCATCCGATGCTCTGGCTCGCGCCCGCAGCGCGTCGTGACGTTGGTCGTTGGCGTGGGTTTCTTTCTGATACTGCTTGTCTTCGCGCCGCAGCGCCGCGTCCTCTTCTCTCATCTGGTGCTTGTGGTCGAGCTCTTTTTGCAATTCGTCGAGCGGCTGGCTGCCGGTTGAATGATCGGCTTGCTTCTGCGGCGCTTCGTGGCCTTGTAACTTGGCTTCGTCGACGATGACTTTGGGCTCGGCGGCGGGCGCCGCGGACTGGGAGTGCTCCCAGCCCTGATCAAGTTCCGGCGCTGGCCGCCTCATCGGCCCGGGTGTCTCTTGTGCGGCTCCTGTCGTGTTCTGCGCTAGCGCTGCAGCTGCTTTTTTCTTCGCTAGTGCTGTCTGCTCGCTTTGGTGGGCGTGGCCAATGCCCATCATCGCAGCATGTTGCAACAGGCCCTGCCAAATTCCCTGCTTGATTGCTTCGACCAACTGGTCGGAAAATTTTTCGGCGGCCTCGAGGCTGGGATTTTCCATCAGCTGAATCACCGCCGGAATCGACACTCGGAAAAAGGTCACCGTCGCCATCACCGCTTGCATGCCGATGAGATCGACGAAAAAATGAATCGATTTTTGCGACAGCAGGGCGCCGACTTCGTGCGCCGCGAGTGCGCGCCCGGCTTTTTTCTCCACCACTTCGACGATCCACGGGAAGCGAGTCGCCAAACGCTGAATCCACTGCGCCCCTTTGCGCTGAAAAAACTTGGTCACTCCGGTCGAGAGCCAGCGCTGCGACAAGAGATGGGTGGATCCGCCGATGATGAATCCGATGCCGGCCTCTTCCACCGCCGCCAACAATCGCTTTTGGAATTCGAACTCTTTTTTGACCTTGCCGTTCTCGTCGCTCTCGACGCCAGCGTGGACCTCGGCTGCCTCGACCACCATTCCCTTGACCAAGGTATTTGCGCCTGAGACCAGCGCCATCTCGGCGCCCTTCTTGACCGCCAGGGCGCGCACCTGCTTCTTGGTGAATATTTTCCCGGCCTGTTCGGCGGCCGCTACCAGTGCGGCTTTGGTCGCGTATTTCTTGATGAACGCCGTCGCGCCCTCTCTCATCCCGAATTTGATGAGAGCACTGATTCCCTTGGCTGCGCCGCCGCCGCCGACAAACATGCCGGCAATGTCGCCCGCCCATTCCAACACTTTGAGAAACGTCACCGCCGATTGCGCGCCGGCGATCCGCCGTTCGTTGTATTTGGTGAGCCGCTCTTCGGCTTTCTTGCAGTCTTGCGCAGCGCGAAGAATGTGCGCCTGCACCGTCGCCAGATCTTGCGCCGGCCCTTCGAGATCGTCTTCGGCTTTACTGATCAGCGCCTCTTGGCGCTGTTTCAGTTCCGCCTCACTCAGATCGGCCGGCAGGCCGGCGAGCGCAGTGTACAGGTGCTGCTTGATGCGGGTGTGATCCGATTCATATTTTCTCAGCAGCTGGTCGCAGGTGCGCAGTTTCTCGAGCGCCGGTTCCCATATTGACACATCGGGAAAGCTAGAATCTTCAACTGTCTGCTTCTTTTTGGTGAGGACCGCCTTGAGCGCTCGCCAGTCGTTGGTGAGGCCGGAGCCGAACTGGGCAAAGGCATCTGAAATCGCCGCGACTTCGCCGGCATCGGCGCGCGACATCGCGATGTCGACGTGACTCGCCATCCCAGCGCGCAGCCCGCCATGCAGATACGTGTGCAGCTTGCGCAACAGCACCGACAGATCGTCTTTGGCCATGCCGTCGAGTGCTTTGCTGTTCAAGTGGCGCAGATCAATCTGGTCGGTGCGATAGACGCTGAGCAGATGCTGACGTCGCGCTTCGTCGTTGCCGGCGGCTTTGGCGATGTCGGCGCGGGT
Organism: Myxococcales bacterium; assembly: GCA_023248835.1. GTDB lineage: Bacteria > Myxococcota_A > Polyangia > Palsa-1104 > Palsa-1104 > JAHFDU01. The sequence goes on from JAHFDU010000033.1 coordinate 8,616, forward strand.
TTTTTCCATCGCGGTCTTTTGCGTCGCCGCTTCGGCGCGGTCGCGCCGCCGTTTTCGATCGAGCGCCGCCATCGCCAGCTCGGCGACCACGTCCGGATGGGCGGTTTCGGCGGCTTCAATCGTCGGCTGGCCCACCGTGACGTCGGGCTCGATTCCATTTTCAGTCTGCCAGCGCAGCACTTCGGCCTTGAGAACCAAGCCCTCCGGGTCGGTGAAGTTTTCTCCGGTCAGGCGCTCAAGATAGTGGGCGTTGCGTTCGCTCGCGCTCGGCGGCGCCAAATGAAACAGAAAAAAATCGACATCGACAAACTGTCCGTTGCCGACGGTGATAAGATGCTCAATGCCGCGCCGGGTGGTTTCGATCGCGTCGACGATTTCAAACTTGCAACTTTCATCGCCGTACAGATCGAGCGTCAGCGCTTGGCGGCGGCTCTCGTGCCCGCTGCGGTGCAGTCGCGGCATCAATGTTTGCGGCTTTTCCACCGCAATCGAAAAACTGCCGCTTTGCTCGTTGCTGTCGAGCGTACAGCGACGGTGGCCGCGGTAGTCGACTTGCCAGTTAACCTGTTTTTTCTCCTGCCAGCCTTTGTTGCCAAACAGGGTGATGACAAAGCGCGCGCCATTCCACACCACTTCGCGGTGGAGAAAGACACGTTTGCTGCTCTTTTTCGCAGCGACGTGCCCGACATCGCGCTGCGCCACCGATTGCTGTTCGACTTGTACTTGGCGAATCGATTGTCGTTTGCGGCCGAGCTCATCCCCAAACAGCTGATCCGCCTGCGACTCGGCCTGCTTCGCCTCGACTTCGGTCGCGTCACTCGGGCGTGACACCGCGCGCTCTTGCGAACGCGACGGCAGCCGCCCCTCTTGATGCTGCACCACGTGCGTCAGTTCGTGGGTCAAGAGGCGACGCCCTAAGGCACTGCCGGGAGCAAATCGATCGGGCGCAAAAAAGATGTGATGTCCAATCGTCACTGCATTGGCGTAAAGCCGCGCGCAGAGCTCATTCGCGGCCGCGTCGGTGTGAATACGCACCGACGAGAATTCGTGACCAAAAAGAGACGACAAGTGACTCGCCAACTTGTGATCAATTTCATCGAGCGACTGGCCACCCGACAACGAGACGCCATCGACCACTGCATGTTCTTCCGGTGCCGCATGGGTCGCGGCGCCGTCGATGCGGCTGGCCATTGCAACCGCGGTCGATCGGGTTGGGTAATAGCGCTCCGATACTTCGGCATTGCCCGGTTTTGGTGTGGAGGACAGAGCCCCGTTCATCAGCCGATCAAGTTTGGCAAAGTCATGGTGCTGTCGGCTGCGCAGTGAAAATAACGCGCCACCAACAGTGGCGTGCGACTGAGCCGAGAGGAAGTTGCCCAGCTCGCTGGCGCTGCCGTGTGTTCTCTCCGCCAGGCGCTGCAGCAGCCGGGCCACGGTCTCGGCGCGCGCCGCTTCGACTTCGAGCTTTGCCACCGCGCCTTTCTCGGCGTGTGGGGTGCGCTCAAACGCCGCGCGCAGCAGCGTTGCCGTCCGATTTCGCGATTGCTGGTCGGATGGAAGATCGCCTTCCGAGTTGTGCGCCTGCGCTAGCAATCCTGCCGCTTCGACTGGACCGAGATCGCGCACCAGCTCGAGATAGGCGCGCCGCTCGCTAAAGGTTGTCGACTGCAGCAGCGTCAGCAGCGGCTTTCGGTCTGGGTCCGCCAGAAGTTCGAAAATGCGCGCCGGCACGTCGAGGTTGCCGGCCTGGGCTGGATCCTCGAACTCCTCGCGTTTTGCAAGGGCGCGCCGGGACGCGCGATTTTGATGATCAAATAATTTCATTGGCAGCCACGAAACACACAACCCCCCGATGGGTTATCGGCAAAGTGGCAAATAAGGTTGCGTCCATCAAGGCTACCGCCGCCGGGTGATCGGTACCAAGCGTGGTGCCGGGCGATCGGGGTCGGGCGCCTCTTTTTCTTCGGCCGGCGAAATTTCTCCGTCGACTTCTCCCTCGACTGGCACCACGGCGGAACGTTCGGCGACCAAGAGCCCCATTTCGCGGGCTTCGCGCAACGTCGCCTTGTCGAGCGTCTCCATGGTGATCGAATGTTTTTCCGATGCGGCCATAAAGGCGGCGCGGATGGCGGCGTTGCGAATGTTGCCGCCGGAGATTTCGTAGCGTTTGCCCAGTTCAGCAAAATCGACGTCACTTGCCAGCTCGCAGCTCGGCGGAAACATTTTTTGCCACAAGGATGCGCGCGCAGTGGCGTCGGGCTTTTCAAAACGAATGCGAAAGGTGAGCCGGCGCTTGAAGGCCGAGTCGATCGAATCTTCGAGGTTGGAGGTCAAAATCGTGATGCCGGAAAACGACTCCATTTTTTGCAGCAAAAAATTCACTTCCAAATTGGCGTAGCGATCGACCGAAGACTTGACTTCGGTGCGCTTGGCGAACAGCGAATCGGCCTCGTCAAACAGAATCACCGCGTGCGATCGCTGCGCCTCGTCGAACACTTTGGCCAAATTCTTTTCGGTCTCGCCGATCCATTTTGAAACCACCCGCGACAGATCGACGCGAAATAGCTCCATGTCGAGCTCGCGCGCAATCACCGACGCGCACATGGTTTTTCCGGTGCCCGGCGGCCCAGCGAACAGCGCCGAAATTCCCTGCGCAACGCTGTGGCGCGGCCCGAAGCCCCAAGTGTCGTATACGGTCTCGGCGTTTTGCGAATAGGAGATCATTTCGACCAGCGCATGGTAGCCGTCGGTGGTGATCACCAGATCTTCCCAGCGATAGGCCTTGTCGACGCGCACCGCCAGCGACTTGAGATCGTGCTGGAGCTGGTGGCGCGAAGATTCGACCAGATCGCTGCGGGTGAGAATCTTGGCGCCACGTTGCGCCGCCATTGCTTGCGCGGCCCGCGCTGCTTCTTGAATGCGCGCCGGATCGAGCGCCAGCTTGCGGCCGATCTCGTGCATATCGACGTCGGCCTCGAGCGTCACATCGAGATCGGAAAGCGTTTGCTGCCAAATCGCGGCGCGCTGCGACGGCGTCGGAAAATCGAGCTGCAGACGCACCACTTCACCGGCGTCGCTGAGCGGCTCGAAACGCTCGGTGGTACCGAGGAAGCACAGCGTTTGGTCGCGCAAAAAATCGCCAAGCTCGGTTGGCAACCGCTGAACCTTGGTAGCGGCCTGCGGCTCGCCGCTCGATTCCTCCGACGGTGGCGCTGCGTGTACTTTTCGCTCGAGCAAGAGATCGTAACGATCGAGATAGGGTACCGCGCCATGCAGCCGAACCGCGCGCGCGATCTCGGCCAGGTGCGCTTTGCGGGTGCTCGCATCGTCGAGCTTGTCGGAAAGGAACAGCTCAGAGCAGCGCGCCACCAGCATGCGCTGTCCGAGCGCCGCGCACAGCCCCTCGGCCAAGAATTTCTTGCCGACGCCAACCGGGCCTTCAACCTCGACCAAGAGGGGTCGACCAGAAAGGTCGCTCTCTTGCAAATATTTGAGCACCGTCTGTTTGCGCTCATCGCTGAGACGCGCAAGCGGCAGCGTCGCGCGCGGCTCGTTGACCTCGATGCCGTCGGGCAGACTCGAGCGGTGCTCATCGAGCAGATGCAGCGCCACCCGCCGATCGATTTTGACCCGCAGTGCTTGCAGCGGCAAATCGCGCGGCGGCGCCGGATCTTCGACGGAAATCAGGGCAAACCGACGCAGCGCTCGCTCTGGCAAAAACAAAAGTGTCGCGTCGACCGCGTCACCGAGATAGCTGGTCACCAACTCAACGATCGTTCCCACTTGCAGCGACGGTCCGGCCAATTCGCCCTGCAGACCACGACAGACGGCGCGAAACAAGGGATCGATTTTGGCTGCCAGCGCGGTGACAAAAATCGCTCGCTCGTGCGGCGACAGTTCGAATACGCTCTCGTATAGAGGCAGGCGCAAATCGACGCCCTCGGCAAGGCTCGCCTCCACCCGCGCTGTCACCTCTTCCGCAGTCAGGCTAAACGGTTCGATCTCGGCCTGTGGCAGTTTTCCACCCACATGCGAAAGCGCGCGCGCGCGCACCAGCGCGACTTCGTCAAGCAAATGCTCGCGACTGCCAAAATAGGCCGCAGCCATTGTCTCGCCCACCGGACATGCATCTTATCACAAATGGGCGCTGTCGTCGTGGTTGCCAATTTTGTCAATATTATGTAATATTAAATACGTAATATTTCTAAATATTGTTCAATTTCGACCGATTTATTGAGTAGATTGATGGCTCTTTTGAGAAATGGACTGCTGTTGTGGCTGCTAAGCAGCACTGGCGTTGCTCACGCCGACGAAAAGCGCTCGCCACTTTCCGCAGCACCTAGGCCACGCACGGTGGCGACTGCGATCGATTTCGCAAGTCTGATGGGTCGTTTACCGACCTCGATTCCGCTCAAGAAAGATCTACAGATGGTGCCATGGTTCGGCGATCGAGCAGGTGGCGCGGCATTGGCGCTTCGCTTCTAGTTGTCCCATGTAGAATGGTGGGGTTTGTTGTCTCCATGTCTATTTATACGCAACTGGAGACAACGAACCGCCGATAACCAATAGGTAGTCATGCGTGCGCATCAGGCACCGATTGCTTCCGCTGCCAGATCGACCGAAGTCGAGGCCGGTGACGCCGATTCGTGCGCGCTCCGCCGTCGCACTGGTGGGCGGCGACTTCCTCAGGTGGTGCAGGCCGAGTTTGGCAAGGCGTTCGGCTGTTCGTTTGGCGCGGTCGAAGTGGTCGAGGATGAGCGCGCGGCGGCGCACGGCGCCCAAGCCGTCACGGACGGTACCACCATCCATTTCGCGCCCGGGTGTTTCGATCCCAAGAGCGACACCGGGCGTTTTCTGCTCGCCCACGAACTGGCTCACGTGGTGCAGCAGAGCGGCGCGGCGCGGACGGACGGTCCAGTTGCGAACGTGAGCGCGCTCGAGGCCGAGGCCGATGAAGTGGCGGCGCTGGCGGCGCGCGGCCTGCCTGTCAGCGTGAGCGGGCGCGCACCTCGCGGACCGCTCTGTTTCAACAGCAACGAGCATCGTCACATCGGCGAGCTCGCCGCTGGCGCGACCGGTGTCGGCCTGGTCGAACTTGCCCCCGGCTACTCGCTGCCCTTCTCCGCCGTGGTGGCGATGGCGGGCGATTTTTTCCTCTCGATCGACCAGATGCGTCGACTGGCTGCCAATCCCGCCAAAGGGGCCAATGGGCGCGAAGAGCTCGACTATGTCCACACCGTCAAAGTGCTGGGGCAAAAAAAAGCGGATGGTTCGCAGTTCAGCGCGGCTGCGCGTGACGCCGCCGATCGGCGCTTTCTCGAGTTGGCGATGACCAATGGCAGCCACTTTGCGCGGCCGACTCGAAGCGACGGCGCTCGCAGTGACGCCGAGCGCGACGGCATGCGGGTGAGCAATCCCGACCTGTTCGCCGAGGACAAGCTAAGCGGTCCTAACGCCGGCGCCAACTACCAGGAAAATCATCGCCGAGCCATTGTCGCTGCGATCAAGGCGGGAGCAAGCAAGCAGCCGATCGGGGCGGCGATGGCGCAAGAGGCATTTGCCGATCACTTTTTGACCGACGCCTTTGCCGCCGGCCACATTCGCTCGGAGCGCAACGACATTGCCACCTACTGGAATGCCAAGGTGCCGCTGTTTTTTCTCAACTTTGTCCATTTTGCCGCCGAGCAGATTGCCCGCCACATTCACGACGATGGCAGTTTTATAGGTGGCGCTGCGGCCGGTCTTTCGGTCGGCACTCGCACCAATATTCCCAAGTTTGGCAGCATGGTTCGACTGCTCGAGATTTTACAACGCAACGGCATTCCGCCGCTTACGCTGGGAGACCTGATAGCGGCAGCGGAACATGACTACGACAATGTCGAAGGCGTGACCGCGATGGTGGAAAACACCCCGGTCGAGCTCTACGGCGACGGCACCCTGCTTGACACCAAAGATCGTCCGCGGCCGCAGGCGGGGGAGACCAGTTCGCTGGCAGCACGGGCTTGCATCACCAGCATCCGCGAAGTGCAGGGGGCCTATGAGGCGGCGCAGCGCGGCACTGCGCCCGAAACAATAGGGGCCGGTCTGCAAGACAAGCAGGGCCTGTTTGCCGCCGAACGACTGATCCCGCAGCCTGTAGCCGACGGCGATGCACGGCAGAAGCACCCCTCTATGCGTTGGGACTTCGCCACGCTTGATGAATTGCTCGCCGATCCGCGCGCTGCTCACGCGCTCAAGGTTTCGTCGCAACTCAAGGCGGGCTTTCTCGAATCCGCAGTTGGCGCCCTCGACGGTTTTCAACGCCAAGCCTTCCACGAAGCGGTGCTCGCTCCACTCAGACGGCAGCCGTTGGCGCTGATTCGTCAGATCGCTCACTACGTGCCGCACACCAATCACGGCGCGTTTTCCGACCCACCCGATGGCCAGGCGAAAAACTATCTTGCTGAAGTGCGCCGGTACGAGGGTGGGTTGGCCTCGCTGTCGGTGGTGCAGAAGCGCATGCTGCTTGCCCAGATTGTCGATCTCGAAATGCTGCCGAGCGACGAGCAGGCGATTCTCGAGGTGCTCGGCAGCGACCCGAGCGATGCGCCGCTGGTGATCTCCGGTCAGGGCTGGCGCAAAATATGGCTCGGACTGAGCAGTCGCAACACCCAGACATTTGTGCAAAAATTTGGCAGCACCTATTGGCAAACCCGCTCGTTTGAGGACAAGCTGCAAGAGCTCCAGTTTCTGCAAGCAGGATACCTCTCGGTTGTCCGGCAAGAGACGGTGGTGACGATTTTTCGTACCCTGTCGAATGACGAACGCATGCAATTGCGGGGCGACGCGGTCGACAAACTCCGCCGCCGATTCGACGAGCCGTTTCGGTCGGAGTTGCAATCTTTGTTAGTTCTCTGATACAATTAAACGTTCAATTTTATTTTATCTGGTGAGCCATGGCGGAGCGTTTCTACAAACACCCGTCGGCAGTCATCGACGCGGGGGCAGTGATCGGTGATCGAACCAAGATTTGGCACTTTTCGCACATCTGCGAAGGGGCCCAGGTCGGGGCCGATTGCGTTCTCGGCCAGAACAGTTATGTCGCTTCCGCAGTACGGGTAGGCGACAATGTAAAGATTCAGAATAATGTTTCGATATATGATGCAGTGATCATCGAGTCGCACGCATTTATCGGCCCGAGCGTGGTGTTCACCAATGTGCGCAATCCGCGCTCGGAGGTGCCGCGCAAGCACGAGTACCAGGCCACCTATGTACGGGTGGGTGCGACACTTGGCGCCAATGCTACCGTCGTCTGTGGCCACGAAGTTGGCCCGTACGCATTTATCGGCGCCGGCTCGGTGGTGACGGCAAATATTCCGCCGTTTGCCCTCTGTTTTGGTGTACCGGCTCGTCAAGTCGGTTGGATGTGCCGCTGTGGTGCCCGTCTTAATGTTGAGCACGGGGCTGGTTATTGTCTTTGCGGTCGCGGCTACCGCGTTGAAGGTCAAGGATTATGCGAAGCCTAAGCAGTTTGTGGTTGTCCCTCGGTTTCCTCACAGTGGTTGGATGCAAGCATGGCCCGGAAATTCGCTCCTACGCACGCACGCTCGAAATGGTGCTCGACAACGGACGCGCCTCGGAGCGGCCGCTGACCCCGCCCTCGACATTTGAAATGCTGCTCCGTTACGATCCTCAGCTGTCGGGCTACAAGCCGCTGGCGATGCGGTTTCTACTCGCGCACTCAGGCCATCTGATTTTTACGATCTATGAGAACAGCGCCCAAGAGCGGCCGGGCAAAGTGCTCAAAGTGATCGACGGCGAATATGATCCATCGCTGATTTCGAGCGGCAAAGACGGAAAATGGGTGCTAGAACAGCTCGGTCTGCCGATGCAGAAGGGGCCGATTTGGATCGGCATTCACGCCGTCGGTGGTGATGATCCGCGGCTGTGGGCGTCGTCGAACGAGAGCAGCGCCTATCAGCGCGATCCCGATCCAGCGACGCCGTTTGATTCGACCAGAATTCGGCGCACGCCGATGGTGCGTCTCGACGTGCTTCCAGAAGGGGCCGACGCGCTAGCCGAAATTGAGGCGGCGTCCGGTGGCGGGCGGGCCAAGGGTTTGCGGTGACAGCGAACGCTACAATGGTGCGGCCGACGCTGTGACATAGAACGGGCGAACTTTAATTTGATGCCGAGCGAATCCCGAGCGTGACCAGTGGCGAGCGCCAACTGTCGATGAAGGGGGGGACCTTCCCGTCCCCCCTCGCTCGGCAAAGCCGAGCGAGCCTCCCCTCACCGCGCGCTAGCCGCGCGATCAGCAGAGGAAGAAGCACGTCGCCGAATCCCGAGCGTGACCAGTGGCGAGCGCCAACTGTCGATGGATGAGGCGCGGTGGACGCAGCCGATGGTGCAAAAGGGCGCGCACTGCTTTTGCGACGAGAATTCGCGCGCGATGTCATCGCGGCTGTAGGTCGCAAGCGGCACACCGGGGGTACCACGCATCTGTGAACAATAGTGTACGAGTCCGTTTTCGCAGATGTACAGATAGCGAGCGCCAGCGCGGCACTGCCAGTCATTGGGGCGACCTTCGATCAGATTTTTTTGAAAACCGTTGATGCGGGTGTAAAGCCCTTGGCCGAGCGCCACCACCTCGTCGTAGATCGCCTGCTCTGGCGTCGACAGCGGCGTTAGTTGGCCATGTTCGTCGTGCAAAATACCGACCGAGGTCGAAAAGCCGAGCTCGTGCGCCCGCCGGGTGATGGTGCGCGCATCTTCCGGGTAGCGCATGCCGGCGCCAAATACGGTGTTGATGTTGACGTGAAATTCGGCGTGCTGGGCGAGGTGCTGCAGCTTCTTGTCGAGCGTCTTGAGGCTTTTTTGCGAGACCTCGTCGGGGTTGACGTTGTCGATGCTGATTTGCAAGTGATCGAGGCCGGCTTGGTTGAGTCGGACAATGCGCTCGGGTCCGAGATAAAAGCCGTTGGTGATGAGACTGGCAAGCATCCCTTTGGCGCGCACCCGCCGGATGATGTCGTCGAGCTCGGGGTGCATCATCGGCTCGCCGCCGGAGCAGGTGACAACGCTAGTGCCGAGTGCCGCCAATTTGTCGATGCGCCGGTTCATTTCCTCGAGCGGCACCGGATCGGAAACTTTGTCGTATTCGTTGCAGTAGGTGCAGGCCAGATTGCAACGGCGCATCGGAATGATCTGCGCCAGCACTGGATGGTATTTGTCGGCCAGTCCCCAGGCCACCATTTTGGCCTCGCGCAACTTTCGAGTGGCTTTAATGGCTAGATGGCCCATCGGCGGCGGATACTAGCAGCCGAAAGACAGGAGTCAATGGTGACTTCGACTCTGCGGGTGCTCGGAAGTCCGCGTTGATTCGCGTTCCGCGATTCTTACCACCGCCGACAGCCGACAGCCGACAGCTGACAGTGGAGAAAAATCGCAAAATCGCCTTGACCTTTCGTAAATTCGCTCTTGAAAGGAGGACTGGAGTAGATGATTTCATGAATGAATCCGACACTGTAGGCTGTCGGCTGTGAGCTGTCGGCGGCGCTCGGACTTCCGGGCGCCCCTGCATAAGACATTGCAGCGGTGGCGGCGATCTTGCATCATGCCTGGCCATATGGGTTCGAGCGGACCAAGTGGCGTCGATCACAAACAGTCGGCGCGGTTTTTCTTGAAGTACGTGGCGATTTGTCGGCGCCACACCGCGCTGCTGGTTGGCGCGTTCTTGGCTTTGGCTATCGGCGCCGCCTTTGTCGCTTCGCATCTCGAGCTGCATACTGCATGGGCGGAGCTCTTGCCCGATTCCCACCCGGCAGTCGTCGCGCTCAACAAGATTTCGAGTAAGCAAAAAAGTAGCACCAGTTTGGTGTTGATTATTGAGAGTCAAGATCGGGAGGCCAACCGCCGCTTTGCCGAAGCGATGCGGCCGGAGCTCGAGAAAATGCGGCCGCGCCTCATCACCGATGTTTCCTGGCACTCCGACGACGAAGTGGCC
>JAHFDU010000341.1 GCA_023248835.1 Myxococcales bacterium
AACCCAATGGAAGTAGCACTTGGCAGCGCCTGACCATTGATATTACAATGTTTTTGAAGGAGCTCTGGGAGCGCGGCTACTTCGCCGGCAACTCGCCCGAAGAGTCGTTCTTTGTCAAGTGCGACCGCACCACCAACACCGATGAGGTGCTGGCAAATGGAATGTTGGTGACCGAAATCGGAGTGGCGCCGGCGGTGCCGACCGAGTTCATTATTTTCAGCCTAGAACAGAAAGTGGACCAAGCGTCCTAAAGGAGCAGGCATGGCGGCCAATGATCCCAAAGAAATGTTCGGAGCCTATCACTTTCGCGTTGAGCTCTTTTTCGAGGGTGGCAACGAGAAAGAAGCGCTGCCGTTCAAGAGCTGCTCCGGTCTCAAGGTCGAAACCCAGGTGGTGGACGTCGAAGAGGGCGGGTTCAACACCACGACCCGCAAGATCATCGGCCGCACCAAGTACCCTAACATTGTGTTGAAACAGGGTTTTTGTGGCGCCAATTCGGTGCTTTGGAAGAAGTATCAAAAATTTCTCAACGATGCCGCCCAAGATCCGAAAGAGTTTGCCCATGGTCGGGCGACCCCGGATCGGTTCAACGGAGTCATCGTCCAACTGGGGCCAGAAGTCTCCAGCGGCAAGCGATCGGCGGCCAAATGGATGTTCTCCAAAGGCTGGATTTGCAAATGGGAAGGCCCGGATTTGGATGCCTCAAAAAACGAAATATCAATTGAAACCATAGAGATAGCTCACGAGGGCTTGTATTTAATGAGCGGCAACGATGGTTTTTCGGAGGACAACAAGAAATAAGAAATTTCGCCTCAAAACACGCACAATTGTTGCACTACTTGCCGATAATTCTGAAGTAGAGGTACGAAATGGCCGAATCCCAAACGCCCACGCCTTCTGCACCACCGCCGGCCTTTGTGCCGCGTACGGTGGCGGCGTTTGAGCGCTCGGCGCTGGCGCTTGCCCGCCGCGTGGTGGCGCCGCTGCGGGCGATGGCGGCGCCGGCGTTATCGTTTGCCGATCGGCTGCTTTCGCGTTTCAGCGTGGCTCCGTCCGAGGCTACTTCGGGCACTTCGCGCTCCGCCGGTCGAGTGCAGCCAGGTGCGCTCGGGCTGGCGACACCATGGTATTTCCAAGATTTGCAAGATCTGACCGCGGCGCAAGCGCGCCGACTTGGGCAGGTCGGACGATCGACTGCAGCGGGCGTCGCACCCGCGGGTCGACCGATTTTGCCCGCTTCGGAAATGGCGCTCATCACTGCGCCGGCAGAAGCGGGAGGGGCTCCCGCTACGGTTGGTTCGCCAGATGTGCGGGTGCGCGAACTTTTTCAGTTCAGTACGCCGCCTGCGCGTGTGCTCAATACTCCAGCGATCGTTCAGGCGCGTAGTGTGGCGGCCGAAAGGCCTTTGTTCCATATGGCCTGGGCGGACGATCGGTTGCGCGGCGCCGAAGCGCGGGCCGAATCCGCGCGCGCGCCGAATCTTGACCGCGAGCGAATGGTTTTCATCACCGAACTCGGCGAAGCCGTGGCACCGGTAGGAGCAGCAGTATCCCCATCTCCGCTCGCCATGAGCGAAGCGCCGAACCAATCTCCGCTGAGCGAAGCACAGAACCAATCTCCGCTCACCCTGAGCGAAGCGCAGCGAAGTCGAAGGGCCATTTCGACCGCGCCAGCTGTGGCTGAAACGGGCCTGGCTGCTCCGTCGACGGCCCTAACGGCAACCACAAACACGTCCCGCGTTCGAGACGCGCTTCCGCTCATCAGCGAAGCGCAGCGCGCAACTCCGCTCACCGAGAGCGAAGCGCCACGAAGCCTGCCGTTCGCAAGTTCGCTGCCCGCTTTGGCGGTCGGCGTTGAGCTTCGCGATCGGCCGATCGCTGCTTTGGCGGCTCGCCTTGGCGGAATACAAGATTTTGTTCGCCAGCTGGTTGGAATTCAGGCGATCGTCGACAGCACGATTGCGCCGCCGGCGCGTTCGGCCGAAATGGCCCGCGCTGCGGTCGGTTCGACTGCAGCACGCACACCTGTCCTTTCCTATGTCCAGCTCGATGCTTCGGCTCCGCTCGGTGGTGCATCCACTGTGGTGCAGGCGGGCGCGTCTTATCGCGGATCGACTGTGGTTGCGACCCCGGCGACGCCGAACGCCACGTGGGCGCCTTCGAGCGGGATGGCGCCCTCCGATCGGACTGTGGCCGAGCAGTTTACCGAGCAGTTTGCTGCGGAGCGTACGCTCGTCAGTGCGCCGCCGTCGATGGCTCAGGTGAGTGGGCCCGCGAGTGCGCCGCCATCTGAAAGCGCGGCGCTGTTTGCACCAGAGCGCGCCGCGTCGCGCCGCACGACTTTGCGTCCGGGTGGCATTGCCGCACGGGCAGAGGAGTTGGCCACGTTGGTGTCGCTGCTCGGTGACAGCGAAGCCGCCGCGCGCGCGGTGCCGCGTTCCGAATTTGTCTACACCCGTGCGCCGGAATTTGTCGGCGCTGGTTTCGCGTCTCCCGCCGCGTCGCCGGCGACATCGGGTTCGGCGCCGGCTTTGCGGTCGGCCGCCGTGCCGCAAGCGGTGTACGTGCAGGGTGCTTCGAGTCTTCGACCGGCGGAGGGCTCGGGACGAGCGGGTATCCATTCTCCGCTCATGCTGAGCGACGCGAGCAGCGCAGAGTCGAAGCACGGATTTAGGGCGATCGGAAGTGACCAAGCGAGTGGTCGGCAAGAGATCACGCCACCGATGGTGGCACAGGCCGCGGCGCGCCGCGGCGAATTTTTGGCGCAGCTCCTCGGACTGCAGCTCCATCAGTCGGTGGCGCCTGAGGCGGCCCAAAAAACCGTCGATACGATGGCTCGTCTGCAGTGGGCGATTCCAGTGCAATTCGAGCAAGTCGAAGTCGAGGACGCGGCTCCAAGGACAAAAAGCGGGACGCGGAAGGCCGCGCCGCTTTCGCCGCTCGGCGGAACGTCGACAGCGACGATGGTTGCGCCGTCTTCGGCAAGCCCAGAGCAAGCATTCGTTTCCCCGGCGTTGCACCGCGCAGCCGCGGTGGAACTTGGGTCTGCGCTGTCGCTTTTCCGTCTTGGTGGGATGGCGGTGGCGGCCGAGCGCCTGGGTTCGAGCGTCGGACTGCGTGCCGCGAGTCTGGCCAACGAATTTGTTTTTCCGATGTTGGAAATGGGCATGCAAGGGCAAACCGATCGCGGCACCCATGCGACCAGCGGAACGGCGTTTTCTGGTCCTTATAGCGCTGCGCTGGCACCACTGACACCGACCATTTTTGACTCGCCTCCTTCATCGACCGAGGGCCAGGCAGCCGACTCGGCGCAATCGATGGCGATGGCGGAACCGATGCGTCGAAGTGCGCTGGCGCGTCCTCAGACAAGCAATCTACTTTCACCGGCGGAATGGGCGCTGGTTGCAACTTTCCCGTCGACCGCGACGTTGTCGCAGATGGGTGCTGCGCGTGATGCGGTCGCTTGGCAGCGCGCCGAACGTGGCCAGGCAGCCACTCCTGTCAATGCCATGCAGCAACCGAGCGCTTCGCTCTTCACCGGTGAAATGGGCAGTGGTTCCTTGGTTCCCCAGTTTTCTACAAGCCGCACCTACGTGCCTGAGGTTGGCTGGGTCACTTCTAGCGGAGAGACTGCGGTTGGCAACGACACAACGCGACGGCTGCGCGGCGCTTTCAATTTGTTGTCAACGCTGACCATGCCGATCGGCATGGCGGCGCGCGGTGAGCTGATAACCGCGGCTTCGCCTGCGCAAGCGGCCGCTTTTGAAGCTAGCCCTTTGAGCGAAGGCGAACATCCGGCCTTTGTGCCGCTGTGGAACGTGCTGCCGATGAGCGCGCCCGAGATGGCGTCAGATGGAGAGCCGGAGTCCGAGGCTGGCGAAAAGGTTGTCAGCAAGAAATCACCCCCGTTGACCCAGGTCACTGCCAAGAGCGCGCGAGTTCAAGCGCGGGCAGCCGTACGTCGCAATGTGACCGAGCTCGCGCCGATTTTGGAAATGGTGCAGGCTGTAACCTCGCCCTCCACTTCGGGCGCGGTTTCGCAAGCGGCGCGTTTCGTCTCCGAACCGCAGCCGTTGGTGCAGGCGGTGCCGGAGAGTGCATCCTCGGCGCGCATTGTCGAAGCGGCACGCTCACACCAAGAGCGTCGCTCGAGCGAAGATCGAATTACCCTCGGCGATTTGACCCTGATCGCGATGGCCGCCGAATCACAACAGCTGGCGGCGCACGACGAACAACAGCCCGCTTTTGCCGCGGGGGCAGCCGCAGGAGCGCCTGTGCAAGCGAACGCCCAGGCAGTGGTGGCGCAGCTTTCAGCCAACATCGAAGAGATGGCGCAGGATGTTGTCAAAGAGATCCGGCGCCAACAAGAGATCGATCGTGAGAGGAGTG
>JAHFDU010000342.1 GCA_023248835.1 Myxococcales bacterium
ATGGGACTACATGCAGACCTACACCCGGCTACAAAGTCCGACGGAGGAGGGCGAACTGCGCGTCGATCGGCACGACATCGACGAGCTGCGCCGCGACACCCTCGGCGTCGCGCATCGAATAAAAAGCTACCGACAGAAATTCGAAAATGCTTGCGCCACTGCCGCCGCCAGCCTGATCGGCGCGCTCCAGCCCACGCTCGAGGGCAGCCTGACCGAGTGGATTGAGCTGAGTTCACTGCTCCTCGACGAGATGCGCGGCTGTTTGTACGACACCGAGGCAGCCGGATCCCCCGCCAGCACGGAAGAATCAAGCGCGCGCGAAGCCGAATTGGCCGACGAGTTTCTTTCCCACCAACTGCTCGAATTTCTGGCAGCGGCTCAAAAATCACTCGACGAAGTACTGCTGGCACCGGGCTCGCGCATGCTCGAGCTCAACACTGGGTTTGCCGATCGGTTGCACCGGCAGATCGCCGAGAAACTGCGACAAGAACTGGAGTATCGACGGGCCCACCGCTACCTCAATCCCAACGCCAAGTCGCCGGCCGAGCTGTCGCGTTTTGTCGAGCGCGGTTCGGGTCTCAAAAAACATTTTCAAGATGTGCTGTTCCTCGACGGTACCCCGTACATGGTCGACTTCAAGGTGAGAAACTGGACCGGTGTGGTCGCAGCTGCACTGGCGGCCATGTTGTGGTTGTTGTTCACGGTGGTGGCGCCGGTTGGATCCCGCACATCGATTGGACTCAGCATGGGCACCTTTGCGGTGCTGTTCGCCGGCGCCTACGCACTCAAAGATCGAATCAAGGAGATCACCCGCGTCTGGCTGACCGGTCGGTTGATGCGTCTGTACGGACAGCGCACGACGACGCTCCGACTGCCGGTGCGCTTTGATTCAGAGAAGCGGGTGTTGGTCGAGACCCGAGAGACCTGCCACTGCCGACCCGAAGTGCGCGAGGATCTACTCAACCGCACGGTCGGTCGAACCCGCCGCGTAGTGGTGCTGCGCTATCAGATGCGATCGGAACTAAAGCCGGCCCAAATCCTAGAAAAAGGCGGTATTCGCTGCGTCAAGCACATCTTCCGCTACGATCTCAGTCCGATTTTTGGGCGTCTCGACAACGAGGTCAAACGGGTGCTGGTGCTCGACGAGACCACTTCGCAGATGAGGCTCGCCGACGCGCCCAAAGAGTACCGCGTGCCGGTCAGTGTGCGCGCGTCGATCGAGGGCAGGACGATTTTTTCTTCGGCTGAGCTGGTGCTGTCCAAGCGCGGCATCAGTCGCATCGAACACGATTCCGAACATTGCGAGATTTGATCTCTTTGTTGTAGGATACGCGCGTGATTCGCAAGCCTCATCAGCCCAGATTCATTCGCCTTTGCGATGCGCACGTCGCCGCGCTTTTCGGCAAGCCGGGGCTGGAAGCTCGTTTTCCGATTTCGAGCGGCCGCTTTGTCGCGCGCCAGCGCATTGCCATCGTCGGGCCACAAGGCCGCATCGACGGAGTTGCAGTGGTGGGGCCAGCCGCCGACAAAACCAGCATCTCGTGGGGCGAGGGCGACGTCGAGCGCATTGGGCTCGACCCAAGGGGCGTGCTGCTCATCGGCCCGCAAGGCGAACTCAAGCTCACCCAAGATCAACTTCACTTAGCGTAGATTTGCTGAAAGCCAATTTAGGAGACTGCCCATGATGGTGGTAATGGCGCCGCACGCGACGCCAGAAGAGATCGACAACCTCACCAAATCGATCGAAGCGCAGGGATTTTCAGCGCATCGATCAGACGGCAAAGAACAAACCGTGATCGGAGTCGTCGGCATCGTCGAGCGCGACGTCGATCCGCGCCAATTCGAGGTACAGAAGGGCGTCGCCCAAGTGGTGCGGATCAGCTCGCCGTTCAAGTTGGCGAGCCGTCAGTTTCAAACCGCCGACACTGTCGTCGCGATTTCCGATCGTCTCGCGGTCGGAGAGCGCGAAGTGGTGCTGATGGCGGGGCCGTGCACCATCGAAAACGCGGCACAGGTCGAAGCCATCGCACCGACGGTAAAAAAGGCCGGCGCCAAGATCATGCGCGGTGGCGCTTTCAAGCCGCGCACTTCGCCCTACAGTTTTCAAGGCATGGGCGAAGAGGGGCTCAAGCTGATTCGTCGCGCTGCGGATGCGCATGGCCTGGCAGTGGTGAGCGAAGTCATGGATCGCTCGCAGATCGAGATGATGCTGAACTACGTCGACATTTTGCAGGTGGGCGCACGCAACATGCAGAACTTCGATTTACTCAAGGACCTTGGCAAAGTGCGAAAACCGATTTTGCTCAAACGCGGCATCGCCGCGACGGTGCAAGAGTTGCTACTCGCGGCCGAGTACATCATGGCGGGCGGCAATCGCCAGATCATCCTCTGCGAGCGCGGCATCCGCACCTACGAAACATCGACGCGCAACACGCTCGACCTGTCCGCCATTCCGGTCATAAAATCCCAGTCCCACCTGCCGATCGTCGTCGATCCAAGCCACGCCACCGGCATTCGCGCTCTGGTGGCGCCGATGGCGCGGGCCGCGATCGCCGCTGGCGCCGATGGCCTGCTGATCGAGGTTCACAACCAGCCGGAACGCGCGCTCTGCGACGGGGCGCAGTCCCTTCTGCCAGCGCAAATCGAAGAATTGGCAACGCAGATTTCTGGCATCGCCCGCGCCATCGGCCGCGAATTCTCCGCCGCCGCCTGAGAAAAAATCTTTACGCTGCCTATTTGTTTCTCAGTACGAAATCGATGCGAACGCCCACCAAGTCAGCCAATTGGAAAAGTTGGCGAAACTGTTTTGGTGCATGATCTTGTTGCAGAATTCTGCCCACCTGAGAGGGGGATGTTTTCAGCGCATCGGCCAATACTCGCAGGGAAATTGTCGACGCTGCCAGCCGCGCCTTGAGTGCTCGCTTAAGCTGGTTGAGCGGTGACCAATCATAGGTCGGATCGCAGTAATACAGCACCAAGTCGGCGGGGAAGTCTCCCTTTGATCCGTCTGCCAGTTCGAAGGAAGCGCCCGCAGCCCCAAGTTCCCGGTCGATGACAACACTCGAAAACCGATTGTGAATGCCCATCTGATATTCCCGGAAAACCGCAAACGGAAGGTCATAGCGCACTCGCTTTTTCCCTTCTTGCAGAATGACCTCTAGCGCGCGTCGACGATAGTTGGGTTTGATACTCTTGATCTTTGGATTCCTCACAGGACTCCTTCATTGCGCAGCGACTCGAGCGCCCGCATCGCTTTGGGCGTCATCACACCTTCCATCACGGTCCACGTCTCGAGGTTGAATTTGAGCAAGCGCTTTCCATCCTGGAAAACGGGCACGTGCTTCGGATCGTGATCAGTCGCGTACAGAACCACGATGACACCCTGTCGCTTCCAGCGACTCACCACCTGAAAGTGTATCCAAAACTGGTAACATGTCAAAGCGCTTTTCGACCCTTTTCGAGATTTTGGTGTAGCTGCGCGATCGTTGCCGCCTTCGAGCGCTGGTGATACACAAGCCGTGATGAGTGAAACGAATCAGTCGCGTCGGGCTTCGAAGGTGTACCGAGAAGACCTGCGCGGGAGGGTCAGCTCGAGCCGGGCGAAAGCCCGGGTGCGAGGGCTGACATCCGACGGTGAAAAACAACAATCGCTTGGAACCCTCTCAGGGTTCCAAATACAATGAGCCTCACCGAGCACAAGAAACTTTCTCCGCGTTCGATGCGCGTTTTTTTTGTTACCATCTCCGATTCGCGCACCGAAGCGACTGACTCGGGCGGAAAATTGGCGATCGATCTCATCGTTTCGAGTGGCCACACCGTCGCTGGCTACAAGATCATCAAAGATGAACCGCTAGAGGTCGCAGCGCTGATCCGCAGCATCGCAGAAGACAAGCAAGCCGACGCGATCATCACCTCTGGTGGAACCGGCGTCTCCTCTCGTGATTCGACTTACGAAGCGATCGTTTCGCTTTTGGAAAAACAGCTCGACGGGTTTGGAGAACTTTTTCGCATGTTGTCTTTTGCTGAAATCGGATCGGCGGCGATGTTGTCGCGCGCGGTCGGAGGAATTTTTCGCGGGCTGCCCATTTTCGCCACTCCGGGATCACCCGCCGCGGTGCGCTTGGCGTTAGAGAAGCTGATCCTGCCCGAGCTTGGCCATCTCGGATTCGAGGTCAAACGTTGAGCGCTTTGTTGCAGAGGCGCCCGAAAGTCCGGGCGCCGTCGACAGCTCACAGCCGACAGCTTACAGTTTCGGATTCATTCATGAAATCCGTTATTCTAGTCCGCCGTGCAAAGGCGATTTCACGGGGTGATCAATGAAAATTTGCGCTTCTTCTCGACTGTCGGCTGTCGGCTGTCGGCTGTCGACTGTCGGGCACCCCCGC
>JAHFDU010000034.1 GCA_023248835.1 Myxococcales bacterium
CTTTCGACCGGCCTGCTCTCGCTGTTTGTCGGTGGCATCAACATCATGAACATCATGCTGGTCACCGTCACCGAGCGCACCCGCGAAATTGGCATTCGTCGCGCCGTCGGCGCGTCACCGAGCGCTATTTTGCTGCAGTTCCTGTTTGAGTCGGCGACCATTTCGCTTTCCGGCGGACTGCTCGGCGTGCTGTTCGGGCTTGGCCTCTCCTACCTGGCCTCGCTCGGACTGCGCGCGCTGGCCGGTTCTTGGAATTTTCACCTCGAAAGCTGGTCGGTGGCGCTTGGCCTCGGCCTGGCACTCGCTACCGGCAACGTCTTCGGCCTGTTCCCGGCCTGGCGCGCCTCCCGGCTCGATCCGGTTGAAGCGCTGCGTCAAGAGTAAACCAGTAGGGGCTTTTAACTCCAATTAAAGACACCACTAAGTGGGGTTTGTAGATCCCATGTCAGCCCCGAACCCGCGGCGCGCCAGGCCGACGAGTCGGCTCCGCTCTTGCTCTTATGGACGACAACACGGTGCAATGCTGGGGAGGAAATTTCTATGGTGAGGTGGGCGATGGCACCACCACCCAGCGCTTGTCGCCAGTCCCGGTGCCGCTACTGTAAACCTAATTTGATTAATTTGATTTATCGAGCGCGCGATGTCGGATGGTTGCGCTCTCTCGGGCGCTCCGCGAGAAGAGGGCGGAGCATGGTGCGCGGTTCATTGCGACGGCAGCAGCGGTGCTCCAAAAACGGCGAGGACCGAGTCCCGTGCCTCGATGACCTCACGCCAGCGACTGGGTGTGCGGATTTGGCGCAAAGTGGCTTCGCGAGGAGCCAGGCTGCTGTCTACTGCCAACCCAATTTTTGTAGCGATGCAGACAGTGCACCGGGTAGCCACCCTGTTTTGCCATTGGCCCAAAAGTTGCCTGTGGTTACTTCAGGCTTCATCGATAAGGAGAAAAAACATGTTGCTGCGTTGGAATCTAGCCGCATTTGCCATCCTTGGTCTCTTCTCGACGCTGAACTGCGGAACAGAAATCGACGCGCTCCCTGCCGAAGAGGAAGAATTCGTAGCAGAGGACGGCAAGACCGATTCGCTCCCCGTGACGCCGATGCGGGGAAGCTACTCGCTGGAGAAGGGTGCTCGAACCAATGCGATCATCCTGTTGGCGCTGTTCAAAAACCGTGAATTTCACGCCCAGGTGGGCAGCGCCAAAGTGAACGGTAAGTATAACATCAAGGAGCTCGACGGCACCTACAAGCTCCGCAAGTCAGGCCAGACTCGCTACATCGATCTCATTCCTGATTCCGGCCCGAGCCTGCGCTTTACTTACGTAATCGGGCTGGACCACGACGGACGCAAGATGCTTGCGCTCGTGGATTCGAAAGACAAACTCCGACTCTACGAATATGGCCAAGGCGAAGAGTATTGCAGAACCGCCAAAGATTGCATTGGGCAGTCCAACGTCGAGGGCGCCAAGGGCGGTTGCAGCAATAGTACGGCAATCTGCCGCGAAACTATGTGCCTTTACTGCGGTGGCTTTTGACAAAGTTTCTCGTCAGGTCGTAGACGCCAGGGGGCTACGACCTGACGCAATTGCGAGCCAAGGAGATCCCCACCATGTGCAAACCCATGCTTTCCGCTCTTGTCCTACTGGCAGCTTGCGACACGGGCGTGAATCTAGACGACAGTTTTGATGGGTTGGCCGACCTCGACGAAAAGTCGGATGCCTTTTCCTATCGAGTGAAGAAAGAGGGATCTTTACAGTACGGTGAGACTTCACACGAGCTCACCTATCTGGGCGAGCCGCGCTTTTCTGAGGTCAGTTTTGCTGGCAAGAGCGGCGACCACGTCGACATCGCGGTTCGGTCACAAAACGGCGATCCCCGGACTTGGCTCCTCGATGGCAGCTACCGTGTTCTTACGTACAACGACAACGAAAGTGAGAGCAGAACGAATTCGCGCATTCGGATCAAACTTCCCTCAAGCAAGAACGACATCTACCGCATCGTGTTTCGTGAATGCGCGTTGCAACCGGCAACGTTTGTAGTTGCGTTGAAGGGTCCGGTTCCGGCGGGTCCGACTGAGTGCGCGAACGATCCTGTGTGCAGCGACAATCCACATGCAGCCAGCTGGACCTACCAGTCGACAGGACAAAAGACTTACTTCAGCGCAGTGTGGGGAGCGCGAAGTGACGACGTCTATGTCGGAGGAGTGAGCGGGATTTGGCACTCGACCGGCGACGGCAAATGGCTCAACCAATGGAAGCAGGCAACGTCGCAGACGCATACGGCGATTTACGGTCTGTGGGGGAGCCGCGCGACCGACGTGTATGCAGCAGCGTATGAAGACACGCAGAATCACGTTGGGCAAGTTCTTCACTCCAAAGGCGATGGTGTCTGGCGGGTTGAGCTAGATGATGTTGCGGCCGCACTGCACAGCGTGTGGGGCGCAAGCAGCACCAGTGTCTACGCGGTGGGGACCAACGGAACCATTCTTCACTCTGTAGGTGACGGCAAGTGGCTTGTCCAGACCAGTGGGACCACCCGATCTCTGAACAAGGTTTGGGGAAGCGGGAGCAGCGATGTCTATGCCGTAGGCGAGGAAGGAACCATTCTTCACTCAACCGGAGAGGGGGTCTGGTCAGCTCAAACGAGTGGTACGACAGAGGGGATCTCAGGTATCTGGGGCTCGAGCGCCACCGACCTCTATGCGGTGGGCCAGGCCGGAGAGATCCTGCACTCCACCGGCAATGGCAATTGGACGCTCCAGTTCAAAGGGACCGAGCCACAAGACTTCCAAGCCGTTTGGGGGTCAAGTGCCGGCAATGTTTACGTGGTGGGAACCAAGGCTTCCATTCTTCGGACCACCGGCGATAGCAAGTGGACGCCCCAGGCTGTACCCATGTTTGTGCCCGCAGCGGGGGAACCGCCGGTCGCGACAACGACGCTCCGGTTTAGCTCGATCTGGGGCACCGGCCCAGGCGACATTTATATCGCTGGGTCACTCGGCCGAGTGATGGGAGGCCAATAGTCCTGGCCCGCCACGATCGCTCGCCAAAAATTGCTGCAGATGGTTTAGCTCAGGTACTCCACGATGGTCGCGACGCCGAATCCGGTGCCGCCCTTGGCAATATAGCCAGCGTCTTTGTCTGCGGCGGCGGGGCCGGCTAAGTCGACGTGGACCCAGGGCGTCTCGCCGGCGAACTCTTTGAGAAATAGCCCGGCGGTGAGTGCGCCGCCGTAGCGCTCGCCGGTGTTACGCATGTCGGCAACTTCGCTTTTAAGCTGGTCGCGCAATTTTTCATTGAGCGGCAGCTGCCACATGTCTTCGCCGGCGCGCTTGGCGGCTTCGAGCCAGCGCCCGGTCAGCTCGTCACTTGTGCCCATGACGCCGGCGGTGTGCGGGCCAAGCGCCACCATGCAGGCGCCGGTGAGCGTGGCAAAATCGAAAATTTCGTCGGGCTTGACCTCAGTGAGCGCGTAAGTGATGGCGTCGCCCAGTGTCAGGCGGCCCTCGGCGTCGGTGTTGTTGATTTCCACTGTCTTGCCGTTCATCGAGCGCAGCACGTCGCCGAGCTTGTACGACTTTGCCGACAGCATGTTCTCGGTGCAGGCAGCAATGGCGTGCACTTCATAGTTCACTTTCAATTCGGCCAAAACCGAAATTGCCGACAGCACCGCCGCTGCGCCGGCCATGTCGATTTTCATGTCCTCCATCGAGGCCGAAGGCTTGAGCGACAGGCCGCCCGAGTCGAAAGTGACGCCTTTGCCGATCAGCGCGATGCGTTTTTGCGCCTTGCCGGCAGGTCGGTAAGTGAGGTGAATCAGGCGCGGCTCTTCGTCCGATCCCTGCGACACGGCAAGGTACATGCCCATGCCGAGTTTTTTGCACTCTTCGGGGCCGAAAACTTTGGCTTCGAGCGAAAAATCTTTGGCCAACTTTTGCGCCACTTCGGCCATCCTGCGCGGCGTCATTTCGGCGGCCGGTTCATTGACCAGATCGCGCGCCTGCATCACACCGCGAGCAATTTTTTCAGCGCGCTTTACCGTATTTTTAAGCGGCTCGCTCTCGGTGGAGAGTAAACGAAACTCTTCGACCGGAATTTTTTTCTTTTTTTCGCCGGTGAAGTATTTGTCAAATTTGTAGGCTGTAAGCAATGCGCCCAAACTCGAAAACTGCACCGCTTCAGCTTCGGCCGGCACCACCAGCGCAGCGCCGCTGAGCGATGCGCTCTGCGCGCACTTGATTGCTTTGGCAGCGACGTCGCGCCACTCGGGCAGATCGGGCTTGGCTTCGGCTTTTTTGCCAGCGCCGATGAGCAGCACCCGATCGGCGGCGATTCGCCCGTGGCTGTGCAGTGTCAGCGCCTGGCCACTTTTGCCAGTGAATCGCTCTTCCGCCACTACTTTTTTGAGCAAGCCTGCGACTGCGGCATCGAGCTTCTTAAAATTGTCGTCGCTCAAAAAACTCTCTTCGCGACAGCCGAGCGCCAACAGCGGGGTCGAAACTTTGGTGACGTCACTCGAGTCGAGGATAATTTTCATCATAGGCGTGTTTCTAATCCGAAGCCGGCCGATTGTAAACCACCGAGGTGAAAACAGCCGACAGCCGACAGCCGACAGTGACGGAAGAAGCAAATTCGTAGTCTTGTTCCATCGCGGAGTGAGCTGCGAAAGTTGGCGTGAATACATTCATAATTTTCTGAACTGTTGGCTGTAGGCTGTAGGCTGTCGGCGGCGCCCGGACTTTCGGGCGCCCCTGCTCCACCGCAGAGAGCGCAGAGAGCGCTTGCATCTTGGCGTCGGCTATGCAAAGTGGGTGTTAGACATACATGGTGAAGGTCAAGGTTCTTTATCACGACAACTGTTTTGACGGCGCCACTTCAGCGACGCTGTTTACTCGTTTTTATCGCAGCTGCGTCGATCCGAGCGCCGCGTTTGCCGGCAAAGCGCACGGCACCGGCCGAATTTACGACGACAACGCATTTGACGGCGACGTCAATGTCGTGGTCGATTTTCGCTACTCGGCCGATCCGCGGCTTCACTGGTGGTTTGATCACCACGTCAGCGCTTTTCCGACGCCGCAAGAGGAGAAACATTTTTTCGCGAGTGCCTCGGCGCAAAAATTTTTCGATCCGCAGGCGCGCTCCTGCTCCAAGTATTTGGCGGTGACCTGCGCGCAAAAATTTGGCTGGGACTATTCCGCTCACCAATATTTGGTGCACTGGGCCGATATCATCGACGGTGCCCAGTTTGAAAGTCCTAGAGTTGCGGTCGAACTCGGCGAGCCGGCGCTGAAATTGATGACCTGGGTGGAAAACAATCACGATCCCGATTTGAAGCTGCGTTTCATTGACGAGCTGGCGTCGCGCTCGCTTTCCGACATCGCTGCCGATCCATATGTCAAAGATGCGTTGGCGCCAATTCTACAGCGCCACAGTCGCGCCATCGATGTGTTGCGCGCGCGCGCCGAGGTGCGGTCGCGGGTGGTGGCATTCGACGTTTCAGCCGACGATCTTGACGGCTACAATAAATTTATTCCCTACTATCTGTTTCCAGAATGTCGCTACGTCGTCGGCGTCTCGCTCAGCCGCACGCGAGCGAAAGTCTCGGTCGGTTCAAATCCCTGGTCGCAGAAAACGCGCTCGGTCAACATCGCGCAGATTTGCGAACGCTACGGCGGCGGCGGCCATCCGGTGGTCGGCGCCGTCTCGCTACCAACCACAGAACTTGCGCGCGCGCAAACCGTGGCCGCCGAGATCGTCGACGAACTGCGCCGCGCCGCCGAAAAGGAAGTGTAATGCCCTCGTTCGACGTGGTTTCCAAGGTCAGCGATTTTGAAGTTGAGAACGCGTGCAACCAGGCCCAAAAAGAGATCCTACAGCGCTATGATTTTCGTGGCACCGGCACCGATCTAGAGCAGACCCCGGAAGGAATTATGCTTTGCTCGTCGACCGAAGATCACATGCAAGCGGCCTTCAAAGTTCTGATGGAGCGCTTAAGCAAACGCGGCGTTTCGCTGCGCGCCGTCGAGCCCGGCGACATCACCCCGGCGGGCAAGAACACCTTTCGTCAGCTCGTCAAAATCAAACAGGGGATCGAGACCGAAAAAGGCAAAGAGCTGATTCGCAAAATCAAAGACAGCAAGCTCAAAGTGCAGTCGCAAATTCAGGACGAACAGGTGCGCGTCACCGGCAAGAGTCGCGACGAGCTGCAGCGCACGATTGCGCTGTTGCGCTCCGCCGACGTCGGCATCGATCTGCAGTTTGAAAATTTTCGCGATTAACTGTCCGTCTCAAACCGCCTCAAGACCGAACGTTTTGCTTGACAGCACCGACACCAGCTGCACCGCCACAGAATCGGTTGGAACATGTACCAAGGATTCCGACCGCGGTAGCAGCATGAGCTATTCGACAACCACGTACTACAGCACCTTTACGGCGATGACCGCAATGGCCGCATGTCCCTGAGTCTCCTCAGGGGCGCCCGGAAGTCGGCGTTGATTCGCGCTTCGCGATTCTTACCACCGCCGACAGCCAACAGCTGACAGCTGACAGTGGAGAAAAATCGCAAAATCGCGTTGACCCTCCCGTAACCTTCGCTTTTGAAATGAGGACTAAAGTAGGTGATTTCATGAATGAATCCGAAACTGTAGGCTGTCGGCTGTGAGCTGTCGGCGGCGCCCGGACTTCCGGGCGCCCCTGTGAGTCTCCTGAGTCAGGTTGACGGGCAAAGACTCTCTGACTACGATGTGAGGCGTGGAACACCGTCGAGATCGTCGTTACGCCCATCGCTTGAGAGTCGAGCTTCGAGTCGGCCAGGAGATTGTCAGCGTACAGTCGCGCAATCTTAGTCTCGGCGGTGTTTTCATCGAGCTCGGGCGCGCCCTGCCGATCGATACTGCGGTGCACTTGCGTATTTCGTTTGATGACAGCGCCGAGGCGTTCGATGCTTCCGGCCACGTGCGTTGGTGTGAGACGCAGGCAGGAAGAGTCGTCGGTGTTGGGGTTCGATTCGATGGCTTGCAAGGACGCGAAGCCATGCGGCTGCGCAGTTTTCTCGAGTCGCAGTAGTGCGCCCGACAGTGGTCGTACTGTTGCTGTTGTCGGCGACGGTGGCTGCGGCAGCGCCCGGCAATTCGGATCGAAAGCCGATCGCAATCTTGTGGGCCGGCGCGGTGCCCCTGCCGCAACCGGCTGATGCTGCGCTCGCCAAAGTGGCGTCGGCGCTCGAGCGCTCGAGCATCGCGCGTCCAATTGACGGGGGCCAAAATCGAGAGGTACTTGCGACTGGGGCAATCGGCGCCGCGCTTGGCAGCATCGCGGAGGCCGACTGTGCTTTTGTCGCGCTTGACTATGCGCGAGCGGCGCGTTTGTACGAAGTCGCCGAACAAAACGTATTGGGCGGAGACCTTCCGGTGAAAGCAGCGACTCCGCTGCTGCATGGAATAGAGCAACATCTATTGATGTGCTATCAGCAATTGCACGAGACTGAGGCGGCAGCGCGCGCTGCGACCCGGCTTGGATGGGGAGGGGAGCTGCCCGTCGGAGCGCAGCGGACCCCCATCGACATCGCGAGTGAACCTGCGGGCGCGTTCGTCTATCGCAATTTTCGTTTCCTTGGCAAGACGCCACTGGCCGTCGAAAATGGAGACGGTATAAACGACGTACTGAGTGTCGAGCTCGCCGGCTACCGAGGTATTCATGTGGTACTCGGTGCCGGTCTTCCGCAGATTGTTCTCGAGCCCGAACAGCGTCTCGGCGGGTTGGTCGAAGCGGTACGCCAAACCATGCCGAACGTGTCGATCGAAATCGCCGGGACGGTGGCGCAACAGGTGGGTGCGGCGCGAGTGCTGATTGTGGCGGAACAAAACCACGAGGTGGTGGCGAACTATTTTGATGCCGCCAAAACCAGTTGGGCGGCCGCGCCGTTCCGAACATCAATCGACGATATGCAGCTCGGCGAGAAATTGATTGCATTTGTGGTACCCGATGCGCTGGTCAAGAGACTGGCGGCTGGGCCTGCGCCACTGCCACCGCAGAAGTCCGGCCTAGGAATGTGGGGAAAGTGGTACACCTGGGTGACCGCAGGCGCGGTGGCCGCTGTCGTCGGTGGACTGATCATCGCCGAGCATGTCGGTGACGACAAACTGACCCTCACCGCTTCGCATTAGAAAATAATTCAATCAAACCTGCCCGTGCGTCGGTCGAAGTAACGCGCTGCTGTTGCGACTGTCGCAAGTAACTTTCGATCGCTGGCATGAGCGCCAGGGCCTGATCGGTGGCGGGGTCGGAGCCATTTCGGTAGGCGCCAAGCAGCACCAGCTCGCGCTGTCGTTCGTAGATGGCGCAAAGTTCGCGCAACCGCGCCGCCGCCAAGCGATGTTCGTCGTCGATGAGGTCGTCCATTACGCGCGACAAACTGCGCAGCACATCGATGGCCGGCCAGTGATTGCGCGCCGCCAGATCGCGAGACAGCGTAATGTGTCCATCGAGCAGGGCACGGATCTCGTCGGCGATCGGATCGTCACCTTCGTCGGCGGCGGTGAGCACAGAATAG
Source organism: Myxococcales bacterium (assembly GCA_023248835.1). Classification (GTDB taxonomy): domain Bacteria; phylum Myxococcota_A; class Polyangia; order Palsa-1104; family Palsa-1104; genus JAHFDU01. The sequence goes on from JAHFDU010000034.1 coordinate 8,547, forward strand.
ACCGCGGTGATCGAACCGTATTCGCCTTGTCCGGCGCGCTCCAGCAGCTGCGGCAAGAGCGCAAACACCGACGGTGGATATCCTTGACGAGCGGGTGGCTCACCCGCGGCAAGGCCAACTTCACGCTGCGCACGAGCGACGCGCGTCAGCGAATCGAGCAGCAACAGCACGCGCTTTCCCTGATCACGAAAATATTCGGCAACCGCAGTGGCGCAGAGCGCGCACTTGAGGCGTACCAGCGGTGGCGCATCGGCGGTAGCAACCACGACGATGGTTCGGCGGCGAATGTCACCGTCGAGCTGCTTCTCGACAAAATCGCGCACTTCGCGCCCGCGCTCTCCGACCAGACCGACGACGATGACGTCGGCGGTTGAGTGGCGTGCCAGCAATCCGAGTAGCGAGGACTTGCCCAGCCCCGGCCCGGAGAAGAGCCCGACGCGCTGGCCCTCGCCCAGCGTTAGCAGGCCGTCGATGGCGCGTACGCCGGTAGAAATTGCCGCTGAAACGCGGCGCCGCTTGAGCGGATCCGGAGATCCACGCTCGACCGGCCACGCCACCAATTTGGTGTTGTCGAGCAGTCCCGCATGGTCGATCGGTTCTCCCAGTGCTGAAATTGTGCGACCGAGAAGCGCATCTCCACACGGTATCGAAAATGAACTTCCAGTCGGCCGCACCACCGAGTCCGGGCCGATGCCCTCCGTGCTGCCGAGCGGAAGCAGGACCACCTCTTCGCCGACAAAACCCACCACCTCAGCGCGCAGTGGAGCGGCGCGCGGTCGTTCGATGAGCACCGATTCTCCTACGCGCGCGCCGGGCGCAGTTGCGCGCACCACCAACCCTACCAATTCGGAGACGCGGCCGGCGACGCGTGGTGCTCTTACGCTGTCGAGCGTGCGCAGTGCGCTGTCGAGGTCAAAGCCGCGCGCCGGTTTGGATTCACTCATCTAGAGTCGCCGCGTAGCGCTTGCTCAATTGCTTCCAGTTGAGTTGAGAGCCGAGCGTCGACGACACCGAGTTCGGTTTCGATGACGCAGCCGCCGCGCGGCACATTGGAATCGGCGCGCAGCGCAATCGAGCGCGCCTCTTTCAGACGATCTATCAGTCGCGGCCGCCCGCCTTCGAGCGCCTGCAGATCCTCAGGTGAGACGCGAATTTCCACCGCGCGCGGATCGCCGACGTGTTCAAGCGCGGTCGCTACCACGTCAATAATCGCGTCGGGCTTCAGAGAGAGTTCACGCCCAAGAATTTTTTCGGCTATGCGCACCGCCAATTTCGAGAGGTCACTCTGCGCATCTTTTTCGGCGCGCAGTGCAATCGTGCGCGCCGAGGCCAGCAACGCGGTGACTGCGGCCAGTCCGCGCTCGCGTCCTTCCGCTTGGGCTTGCGTGCGCAGGCGCTCGGCTTCGGCACGAGCTTCCCGCAAGATGCGCTCCGCTTCCACCTTGGCATCATAGACGGGCGCCTCGATGATCGCGCCCTGCGGCCGACTGTCGAGCGGCTTATGCTCGCTTGCGCTTTTTAGCACTTTGCTCAACTTGGTCACAACGCCGCCGGGTCAGTGGTCAGCTCGTTCTCGAGCTGGTTCTTGTGTTCGGCGCTGCGAGGAAAGCGTTTGCAAAGTTGCTGCCCGACGGCAGCAATCGCGCCGCAGATGCCGTCGCCGACGGCCCCTCGTCTTAGCGCGATGGTGAGTCGCTTGTTTGCGTCTTGCCAAAATGGTGACGCCGGCGGCTCGTCAATGGCGCTGTCCCCCATCAGCGCAAAACGTCGATCGCGAACCGCGACGTAGATGAGCACGCCGTTGCGATCTTGGGTGCGAGTGACGCCAAGTTTTTGAAACAGTTCTGCGGCCCGATCTTTCGGTTCGGGCGCAGCGCAGCGCCCTTCTACATGGACGGCGATTTCGCCGGAAGTCAGTCGCTCCGCCGAGGCAATGGCGTCGATGATGCGTTTCTGGTCAAAAGGGTGAATGACTTTGTCGAGCGGCCCGGCCATGGTTCGATTATAGATCCGCCGGGGGCGCGGACGCCAGTGTTCCCGCTCTGATCATGCCGAGCGGAGCCGCAGAGCGGTTTGCATCACCGCGTCGCAGTCGGCGTCGCTGGTTTCCAGCTCTGCGGACGCGAGTAGCTGCTCTCCCAAGCGGCGCGGAATTTTCTGCGCTAGACGCAAAACTTGATCGCTGTCGTGTGGACGGCGAAGCAGTGCCGGTGCCAGCCAGGCGCAGCCCTGCTCGAGAAAGAAATGGGTCGGTTGCTGTTGCCTGCCAAGGACGCGCTCGATGCCGCGCTGGGCTAGTTTGACCTCGGCGGGTTTGAGTTTTCCCGAGAGCGATTGAATCTCGTCGGTCAGTTCTTGGGCGTGTGGTTCACCGAGCCGAACCAGTAGTTGCGCCAACAAAGTGCGCGGGGCGCCAGAAAAAGCGATCGCGACTCGTCTTCTGCCGAGTGCGGCGATCAGAGACAACAATTGATCTGAATCGAGCTGGTCGAACGGGCTCGATGTTTCGCTGTGCATCGGTGTCAAATGCCCGTATGCCAGTCGCTGCAAATAGCGCAGCGCCGCTGGATGGGTCGACGTTTCGGCCGGCGTATACCAGGTCGGGTGAATGGATCGCAGATCGTCGCACATGTGGTCGAGTGCACGCGCGACGACTGCTTGGCGCTTGGGTTCACGCAGATTGGCGATGAGGCCGGCCAAGTTTGCGTCGGCTGACACAAACCGATTGCTTTCGCTGCCGAGCGTGCGTGCGCAGGCGAGCGCAAAACCAAGCTGTCGCCGAGAGCCCAGCATTCACTGATCTTAACCCATGGTACAAAAAGCAGGTGAGAATCATCGGCGGCAGGCAGGGAGGCAGGCGACTTGGGCGGGTGCCCGGCGACGCCACTCGACCGACCTCCGATCGGGTGCGCCAGGCGATTTTCAACATGCTCGATACGCGCGGCGAGGTGCCCGAACGAGTGCTCGATCTCTATGCCGGTACTGGCGCCATGGCGCTCGAAGCGATCTCCCGCGGGGCGACGCGAGCGGTGTTGGTCGAAGTCGATCAAGCGATGTGCAAAGTGATCGTCCACAATGCGGAGATGCTCGGTTTCCTGTCGCAGTGTCAGATTGAACGCGCGCAGGTGTTGCGCTTTCTCAAGCGGCCACCAGCAGCAACGTTTGGTTGGGTGTTTGTCGATCCGCCGTACCAGCTCGGAGCGGAGGGAGAACTTTCGCGCGCGCTGGTTGCGCTGTCGGAAGCGGCGATTGTTGCGCCGGCCGGACTGGTGATTGTCGAGCACAATTTTCGTTCGCCGCCGAGCGAAAATCACGGTACGCTGACGCTGCAGACGACACGGCGTTATGGCCAAACCGCGGTGTCGTTGCTGCTGGAAACGCGAGGAGAGCCTTGACCCAATCGACGACCCAAGAGACAGTGGCTATCTATCCCGGTTCGTTTGATCCGCTGACTTCTGGGCATGTCGATTTGGTGCAGCGCGGACTGGTCATGTTTGACAAAGTGGTGGTAGCGATCGCCGAGAATGTGCGCAAGACGCCGCTGTTTTCTGTCGAGGAACGACGCGCGCACATCCTCAAAGCAGTTTCTGATCCTCGGGTCGAAGTCGATTCGTTCAGTGGCCTGCTGGTCGACTACGTGCATCGGCGCGGCGCGCGCATCGTGCTGCGTGGTTTGCGCGCGCTGGCCGATTTTGAGTACGAGTTTCAGCTCGCCCATATGAACCGTCGACTCGGCGCCGGCATCGACACCATTTTCTTGATGACCAGCGAAAAGGATTTTTTTGTCTCTTCGTCGTTGGTCAAAGAAGTGGCGCAATTCGGTGGCGCCGTCGACAGCTTGGTGCCGCCGATCGTGGCCGCGGCACTGAAAAAGAAATTCGGCAGAAAAGGATGAAGATCGCGGCACGGGTGGGCAAGATTCAGCCGTCGCTGACTTTGGCGGTCAGTGCCAAAGCGGCCAAGTTGAAAGCCGAGGGCAAGGACATCGTAGCCTTCGGCGTCGGCGAGCCCGATTTCGATACACCCGAGCACGTCAAGGCGGCGGCGGTGGCGGCGCTGCAAACCGGCGTCAGCAAGTACACTGCGGTGTCGGGCACGCTGGAACTGCGCGCTGCAGTTGCCGAAGAACTTGGCCGCGCTCATGACGTAAAGCTGGTGCCGGAGCAGGTGATCATCTCGGTCGGGGCCAAACACAGTCTTTACAATCTCTTGATGGCTTTTCTCGATGACGGCGACGAGGTGATCATCCCGGCGCCGTGCTGGGTGAGCTATCCCGAGTTGGTGCAAATGGCGGGCGGCATTCCGCGCCTATTGCATACTCGCCCGAGCGAAAAGTTTCGTTTCGACGAGGGCGCGTTGCGAAGTTTGGTGACGCCGAAGACGCGCGCCATCCTACTCAATTCGCCCTGCAATCCGACCGGCGCGGTCTACGATGGCGCCACCCTCGACGCAGTGATCAAAGTTGCGCGTGCGCATCCGGAAATCGTCATCGTCACCGACGATATCTATCGGCGACTGGTGTACGGGGTGCCGTGGCTGTCGATCGCCAAGCGGGCGCCCGATCTGGCAAATCGCATCGTGCTCGTCGACGGAGTGTCGAAAAGCTACGCGATGACCGGTTGGCGCATTGGGTTTTGCGCCGGGCCGCGCGAGCTCATTGGCGCCATGGACACGCTGCAAGGTCAGTCGACCAGCAACCCGACCGCGATTGCCCAGGCAGCAGCCTTGGCGGCGCTGACCGGATCGCACGATCCGGTCGAGGCGATGCGACTTGAATTTGATCGGCGCCGGCAGGCGATGGTGGCGCGGCTTGGCGCCATCGCCGACGTAAAATTGGTCACGCCTGAGGGAGCCTTCTACTGTTTCCCCGATCTATCAGCGTATCTTGATACGAAGATGCGCGACGACATCGCGCTCGCCGAACATTTTTTGCAGCACGGGGTGGCGCTGGTTCCGGGTTCAGGCTTTTTCGCACCGGGATTTGTGCGCATTTCCTACGCCACCTCGATGGCGCAAATCGAAAAAGGTCTTGATCGCATTGCCACCGCACTCTCCGCTCTGCGTCTTTCGACAAACTTAGGATGACCCTTCGACGGGCTCAGGACGAGCGGTGTAGGTTCCGCTCATGCTGAGCGAAGCGCAGCGCCGTCGAAGCACGGACTCCGGAAAGCCCTCGGCTCGGATTCTGCTGCTGGCCGCGAAACTTTCTTATCGCACCGACGATTTTGTTGCGGCTGCCAAGCGACTCGGGGTCGAGCTGGTGGTCGCAGTCGATCGCTGCCATATGCTCGATCGTGAGTGGAAATTCGATTCGCTGTTGGTCGAGCTCGGCGATCCGGAGTTGGCACTGGCGCAAATGATTGAAGTGGCCAAAACGCGAGCGTTCGATGCACTGGTCGCCACCGACGACGCCACCGCTGAGCTTGCCGCGCGCGCGTCGCTGGCACTGGGAATATCTGGCAACTCGATTGAGTCGGTCGAAAATGCGCGCAACAAAAAGAAGATGCGTGCAGCGCTCAAGCTCGGTTTGGCACGGACGCCACGATTCCAGGTTTTTTCGGTACATGAGTCACCGACCAAAGTGGCGTCTCAGGTGGGCTATCCCTGCGTGATCAAGCCGCTTGTAGGCACCGCCAGTCGCGGCGTGATGCGCGCCGATTCGCCGGCAGAATTTGTGGAACGTCGGGCGCGCCTCGCCGCATTACTCAAAGACGATCTCGAATTCATCGTCGAGGAATTTGTCGCTGGCGCTGAAGTCGCACTCGAGGCCATTCTCAAAAATGGTGAGCTAACGGTCTTGGCGCTGTTTGACAAACCGGATCCGCTCGATGGGCCATTTTTTGAAGAGACGATCTATGTGACGCCGTCGCGCCATCCGGTTTCGCTGCAGCAGGCGATCATCGACGAGACCAGACGTGCCGCTTGCGCGCTCGGTCTTCGCCAGGGTCCGATTCACGCCGAACTCCGACTCGGCGCCGACGGACCGGTGGTGATCGAGGTGGCAGCGCGCTCCATCGGCGGTCTTTGTTCGCGCACGCTGCGCTTCGGCCTCGGCTCGCGATCGCTGGAAGAGATTGTCATTGCCGATGCGCTGGGCCGCAGCGCTGAACTGGGTCCGCTCGAGCTTTCCGGAGCATCGGGGGTGATGATGATTCCAATTCCCAAGGCCGGCGTGCTCAAATCGGTCGCGGGTGTTGATGATGCGCGCGGCGTGGCGCTCATCGATTCGATTGAAATTACGGTGCGCCCAGGCGAAGTCTTGGTGCCGTTGCCCGAAGGCGCTACCTATCTCGGTTTCATTTTTGCTCGCGGTGACGCTCCAGCAGCAGTCGAAGCCGCATTGCGGCAAGCGCACGCAAAACTGCACTTCGAAATCTTGCCGAGATTGCCGGCGCAATAGCGGAGGAACGCATGCGACTAGGCCGCTTTTCGCGGTGACAGATTGACGCGTTTAGGCAATCGCTTGGGTCGCTTGAGTGAACGCAAGAAATCTGCGGTGTTGGTCTGGTGCTGCTGTTTTTCCGCGACAAGCTGACGCAGCACGGTGTAGGTGGCGTGATCGATCGCGCCTCTGCCCTGTTCCCAGCGCGATGCGGTCTCGGGTCGGACGCCGAGTAGAGCAGCGAATTCTTTGCCTTGGAGCCCGGTGACGCTGCGCAAAAACTTGAGAGCTTGAGCGTCGTTGGCTCCGGCCTCGAGAAGCGCGAAGGCAATGCTGAGATCAAAGTTTTCCACCGTAGGGTCGGAAAAATACTGGGTTGCACACACCGCGCACACCTCAGCAGGAAGTTTTGCGGCGAACACATGGTTGGCCACGGAGCGTGTTCGCTCCACCCATCGCTTTTTCAACGCTCTCGACTTGCAATTCACGCACTTGGTCATAGTTCACTCCTATACGAAAACTGTCCATACGATGACATCGGATTCCTGAACGTGAACAATCACGGTCACGCCACTCTGGTGCACTCGCCAGCGTCGATTGAGTTGGCGAGTAAACGTTTTGGCTGTCAGCAAAATCGTCGCAATACTTTGGCGTGACTCGCCGTCACTGGCCATCTCGTCAAGCGCATGATTTGAGAAAACCAGTTTCTTGTTTCGTGCCGCCCGCCGGATTGTTTTGATGATTTCGCCGCGGTTCACGGAACGAGTATGAAGAGACTAGCGAAAATGTCAATATTAATATATTGTCAAGAACGCTCGGACGTTACAAATCGAATAGCCCGGCGAGCAGCTCTGCGATCAGGTTTTGGAGCGGCGATCTCGGGGCGGGGGGGGCCAGCAATGGCGGCAGTTGCGATTCGGTACGCGCTCGGACACGACGCGCGCGCGCCTCGTCGGCCTCGCGTCGCGCCGCCAGGTCGAGGCCGCCCGATCGAATGAACTCAACGATGCGCCGAAGCTCATCTGCGTCGAACCAGACCCCGTGAATTCGGCAAATGTCGAGGATGACGCCGGAGCGGTCGGCGAAATTCTTACGATTCATCAGCTGGGTGCATACCGGGCAGTGGACATATTCAACCTTGGTCTCGACAAAAAACTTCTTAACCGGGGTGTCGAGAAGCCCCGCGCGCAGCGACTCGAGCTCCTCCCTCCGGCTCTGAACGATGTCGGCAAATTGGTCGCGCGCAAGCCACACGCCGGCGCACTGTTCGCATTCGTGTAGCGCCAGTTCACCGACGGTGGCTGAGCGTAAGCGCTTGCGGCAGCGTGGGCAATTGAAGAGTTCAAGTTCGCTGCCCGAGCTGCGTTTCGGCGCGGCGCCGCATTGCGAGCAGTGCTTGGCGCCCTCGAACATCAGCGCAAAGCAGGAAGGGCAAGCGATCGTCTGCAACTCGACGTTGCAGTGGGCGCAAAGGTGAGAGCTTGCCGCGACCGGGGCCCCGCAGTTGGGGCAAGAGAGCATGCCAGCTTCCATGCTCCCATTTAATCCCTCCCAACGAAAAAACGCACCTTTGTTGTACCCTCGTGCTTCGACAGGCTCAGCATGAGCGGAAGGTAACAACGGCCGTTCGCCCTGAGCTTGTCGAAGGGTGTAGGATCGAGCCATGAAAATGCTGCGGTGGAAAGTCGGTGGGCTGATCCTGTTTTCGATCGCGCTGCTCGGCGGCTTTATCGCGCTGCTCGGCAATGTGTCACTGCGTGGCGGTCATCGCTTTCTTGTCGATTTTGATTTTTCCGGAAATTTGCAGTCGGGTGCAGCGGTGAAAATTTCGGGCATCAAGGTGGGAAAGGTCGACGATGTGCGCTTTCTCGGTGGGCAGATCGATCCGTCGAGCGGACGGCGGGTTCAAGTACGCATCGTGGTGTGGGTCGAAGATCGAGTCAAAGACGCGATCCGTCAGGACGCCGAATTCTTCGTCAACACCCAGGGCGTGCTGGGCGAGCAGTACTTGGAAATTCAGCCCGGCTCGTTCGATAAACCTCCGCTCGCAGTCGGTGCGATCGTGCGCGGTGTCGATCCGCCGCGCACGGATTTGATTGTCGCTCGCTTGTATGAATTTCTCGACGCGGTGACTCTGCTTTTGCGCGACGACAAAGAGGTAATTCGCAATTTTCTGACTTCGGGCGCCTCACTGCTCCACTCTTTCGATCTCCTGCTCAAGGACAATCGCGGTCAGCTTTCGCAACTGATCGCGCACGTAGATGCGCTCACCATTGAGGGAACCCGCACGGTGGCGGCGCTGCGTTCGGGGGTTGGCGACGGCATGGTGCTGCGCCAGACATTGCAACACGTCGATGTACTGGCGGCCAATGTTGCGCGTGACATCGAGCCGCTGCTAAAAAAAACTGAACGGGCGCTCGACGGCATTGGCAACGTGACGGCAGTGGTGGGGCCGCACGATCGCGAAAAAGTGGCGCGGCTACTCGACTCCTTGGTGGCCACCGCGCAGAAGACCGATCGAATGAGCGGCGACGCCGAAGTGGTGGTGGCGTCGATTCGGCAAGGCAAGGGGACCGCTGGCGGCTTTCTCATCGACGCCCAAGTGTACGATGACATCAAAGAGATGGTGCGCGATTTGAAGCGCAATCCTTGGAAGTTTTTCTGGAAGGAATAGGTGAGCTTCGGTCCGCCCTACGACGAGTCGCACGCTCGTCTCCACCTTCGCCTCGGATCGGCGTTCTTGCTGTGCTGCGGCTGCTTACTCACCGCTTGGCTTTTCGGCGTCGATCGACTCTGGTCGTCGAGCGCGCATTTGCACATTCGTTTCTCGCACGCTGGCGCTTTGCGGCCAGGCGATCGGGTGCGAATGGCTGGGCGCGAGGTTGGAGAGCTCGCCGCGGTTGAACCGGTGCTCGAACAGCACGTTTGGAAGGGCGTTGTTTTTGATGCGCTGGTAGACAAAGAGGTGGCTTTGCGGTTGCTGGAAAACTCTGAGGTGCGCATCGCCACTCCCACGGTGCTCAGCGAGGCCTATCTAGAAATCGGCCCGCCCAAAGGAGAACCGGGCCCGATGATGGCGGACGGGGCGACGCTCGAGGGGGTCGAGCCGCCCGATCTCGACCAACTGTTCAACCATGCCGAGCGGTCGATTCGCGCCATTTTAAACCTGCTGCTAGAGGAGCCGGCGCTGGCAGAGTTTTCCGCCGCTACGCGATCGGTTTCAGCGACGCTAGGCGAGATGCCGACGGAGCTTTTTAGGCTCGGAATCATGGTTGCCGAATTTCGCCGCAACCTGACTCTTTTGCGCACGGCGCTTTCTCGCGCCGAGGTGCTTGATGCGCTCTCCCGCAGCGATCATTCGATCGGTAAGATGCAGGCCTCGGTGGAAAACCTGCCACAGATCGCGCACAGACTTGACCGTATTGATTCCCAGCTTAAGAATTTTGAGCATCTGTCCGACAACGAG
>JAHFDU010000343.1 GCA_023248835.1 Myxococcales bacterium
CACCGAAAGAGCGTTCGCACCCAAACGATCTAGCAAGCGAAATGCCGATCATTTTCCTCGCGTCGCCCGCCGACAACCGGTCGCGGCTGCGCGCGCTCGAGCACGGCGCCAGCGATTGGCTCGACAAACCAATCGAACCGAGCGAACTGTGTGCCCGTATTTTTGCCCGCCTGCGCGACGCGGCGCGGTTGCGCAAAATGGCGGCGTTGGTGCACGAAGACGAACTGACCGGTCTTCTCAATCGGCGCGGTTTTGCCGGTGAGCTGGTCAAGGTGCTGTCACGGGTGCAGCGCGAAGAGGTGCCGTTGTCGGTGCTGTTCCTCGACCTCGACGGTTTTAAGCATGTCAACGACAAATTCGGACACTCGGCAGGCGATCAAGTGCTCAAGCGCGTCGCATCACTGCTCGCCGGTTCAGTGCGAACCGAAGACACGGTAGCGCGTTTTGGCGGCGACGAGTTTGTCGTCCTCTTGCCCGGAGCGCCGCGGCCAGCGGCCGAAGAGATCTCTGAACGCCTGCGCCAAGCGATCGCCGACTGCGTATTTGCCAACGGATTGCAGGTCACCGCATCGATTGGGCTCGCCACCCGCACCCGCCCTGGCCCAGCCGCCGAGGAGCTGCTCGCCGAAGCCGATCGCCGCATGTACCTTGCCAAGCGCCGACAAAAGGGCCGCGAGCAGATCATCGAAACGCGGTAGTGGCTTCGGAAGCGTTCACACGTTCACGCCCCCCAAGTCCGTGCACCCTGAGCGGAGCGCAGCGAAGTCGAAGGGCGATACAATCGATGTCTGCCCTTCGACAGGCTCAGGGCGAGCGGCGCGGTGAACGCTTATGTTGCTTCACGCTGCGCTGATTGTCCCAACTCGTTCCACTTCGATGTCCGGTAACAGTTCGTGATAAGCCAGCACCGGCAATCGCGGGAATTCGTCGCGCAGAATTTGGCGCACAAAACGGCGTAGCTCACCCGAAGTCACCATCACAGCGTGAGGTGTCGCTGCCATTGCGGTGCGCACCGAAGCCGTGAGCGCAGTCCTCAGATCGGGCTCAAGCAAGAGCCGCTCGCCGTCGCTGCCGGAAGACAGCCCGCCCCGCACCGCCTCTTCCGCGTCGCCGTCAAGCATCAGCGCATCGAGTTTCCCTTTGGGCGCGAATTCGGACGAGAGTTCAGATTGCAGCTGGGCGCGCACCACTTCGCAGAGCAGTTCATTCTGCGTCGGTATTGGATCAATTTGGCAGAGCGCGACCAGTACGCTGTGCAGCCGCACGATCGGAACACGCTCTTGTACGAGTGCACGCAAAAGTGCATGGGCGCGCAACAAATCGATGCGGCGCGGCACCGCTTCGCGCACCAACACCGGCTGCACCCGCGCCGCTAATTCGATCAGTCGATCGGTTTCATCAAGGCCGAGAAAGTCGCCGGCTGAGGCAGCGAGGGCCGACGAAAAACGCGCCACCAGATACTGCGTCGGAGTGAAGAACCGGATCGCGCGCGCCTCCAGATCGGCCTGACGACCGGCAGCCACCCACGAGGCAAGGCCAAGCGTCGTCGGATGTTCGGCTGGATCACCGGTGACCCCGGTCGGAAGTTCGCTCGGTGCGGCTTGTGCCAACAGCGCGCGCGCCGGCAGCTGTCCACTAAAGATCGCCCGGCCTCGCACCCGAATCTCGTAACCACCGGGCGACAGCTCCGCTGTAGACAACACAGGCAGCGGCAGCGGCACACCCGAATGATTGGAGAAAATGCGCGCCTCGCGTTCGAGTTCCTCGGCGAGCAACCAGCGATCGCTCAACAGATCCGCAGCGCACACCAGCTCCAGCGCCGGCTGCAAACGAGGCAGTATCGCCGCCTGCACCGTGGTCTCGACGTCGCCGCCGCGGCTGATCCCATAAGCGCCCGCGCCGGCGAGCGCCGACATGAACAGAAAGGCGAGGTGAGGCAAACCCGGAACCAGTGCGAGCAGCAGCAGCAACGCCGCGCCGCCCCAGAGCGCTTTCGGCCGGGCGAGTTCATGGAGCAGGTTTGAGCCCAGCGCCAAGTCGCCCTCGACCGCCCCGGCGCGCGTCACCACCAACGCGGCTGCGGTCGCAATCAGCAGCGCCGGCAGCTCGGTCACCAACCCATCGCCGATGGTCAAAAGGCCAAACACCCGCGCCGATGTCGCTGCATCCCAGTCGTAATTGAACATTCCGACGGCAAAGCCACCGAGCAGCGAAATCGCCAGAATCAGCAGCGTCGCGATGGCGTCGCTTTTGACAAAACGCATTGCACCGTCGAGAGCGCCAAACAGCCGGGCTTCGCGCCCGAGTGCTTGACGACGGAGTTTGGCGCCGTGCTGATCGATGGCGCCCGAGCGCAAATCGGCGTCGATCGAGAGTTGCGCGCCGGGCAGCGCGTCGAGCGCAAAACGGGCGCCGACTTCCGCAATGCGTTCGGCGCCGCGCGCGATCACCAGATATTGCACCAGGGTGAGAATCAAAAACAGCGCCGCACCGACGAGATAGTTGCCACGCACGACAAAGTGGCCAAACGAGTCGATGACCCGACCAGCGTCGTGCTGCAGCAAAATCAACCGCACCGAGGAAACATTGAGCGCAAGACGAAACAGCGTCGTCAGCACCAGCAACGTCGGAAAGGTCGACAGCTCGAGGCTGTCGCGCGCCAGCAGCGCGGTCAGCAACAACACCACCGACAGCGCCAAGTTGAAAGACAAGAGCACATCGATGAGCAGCGTCGGCAGCGGCAAGATCAAAATCATCACGATGCCGATGACAAACAGCGCCACCCCACCATTGGCAAAGCCAAGCTTTCGAACAAACGGTCGAAACGACGACAACGCAGCCATTGTCCCCGATCATTTGTTAGCCAAGAGGGCGTGTCAAAATTATTCGTGTTACATTTCCGACATGGCGCGCGAATCTGAGCCGCTCGAGAACCTCAAGCGCTACCGGAAAAGCGGACTGGAGCAGTTCATCAAGTACGTGCGCGAACTGCCGATCTACTCGCCGACCAAAATTTTTCAAAAACTCGAAGAGGGCGGCTACCGAGGGCAAATCGAAGCGCGCCGCGCGGTGGCACTCGGCGCCTATCGCCACGTCCGCCGCATCCGCCGCCTCTACCTCGACGGGCTCAAGCGCGAGCAAGTGATGCCCAAGTCGAATTTCTTGCTCATCGGGCCGACCGGGTCGGGCAAGACCCACCTGATTGAACTTTTGTTCAAGAATATTTTGCAGCTGCCGACCGCGATCGTCGACATCACCACCTACAGCGAAACCGGCTATGTCGGGCAGGATCCAAGCACCATCATCACTCGTTTGCTGCACGCGGCGGAGGACAATCCGCTCATCGCGTCGATCGGCATTCTGTGTCTCGACGAATTCGACAAGATCGCTTCAGGGCAGAACAATGCGATTTTTGCTGGTGCCGGCACCACCAAAGACGTCACCGGCATGGGGGTCCAGCGCGAATTGCTCAAGATGCTGGAGGCGGGCGACGTGGTGGTGCCGCTTGAACTGACCCATTCGACCTACGGCGACCACGTCGTGATGTCGACCGCCGACATCGGTTTTATCGCCTGCGGCGCGTTTTCCGGTTTTTCCCAAGTCGCCGAGCGGCGCGGCGTCGACCGAATCGGGTTTGGCCGCAAGCGCAAAACGCGCACCTCCTCCGATGCAATCGCGGTCAGTTTCAGCCACGAGGAGGTCGACAGCGTCGCCAATTTTCAGGCCTACGGCTTTTTGCCCGAGCTGATGGCGCGCTTTACCCGGGTGGTGCCATTTGAGGCGCTCGACGCCGGCACGCTCAAGGACATTTTGCGTTCAAACGTCATCGATCGATTGGTGCGCGAATTCGAAGACGAAGGATTCCAGTTAGTGGTGAGTGAAGCCGCACTCGACCTCATTGTCCACGAAAGCGTGCGTCGCGAAACCGGGGCGCGCGGCCTCGGCGCGATTCTTACCCGCCACCTCGAATCGGCGGCGTTCGAAGCCTTCGCCGAACAGCAGGGCGGACAGGTGAGACTCGATGTCGAAGCCGACGAACTAAAAGTGATCGTCGCCTAATTCACGCACTCCTGCTCGAGCACGACCAACACTTCAACATGAGGCGTCTGCGGCAGCATGTCGTAGGGACGTACCAAAGCGATGCGATATTTACCGCGCATGAGGGCAAAGAGATCGCGCGCCAGCGTCTCGGGCGAGCAGCTGATATAGACGATGCAGCGCGGGGAAAGCGCAATTACCCGCTCGAGCACCGACGGGTGACAGCCTTTGCGCGGCGGATTGAGCAGCACCACATCGGCGGCCTCAGCGGCCAGCACCTGCTCTGCTCTTCCCTCGACAAAACGCACGTTGGCAATTCGATTGCGCTCCGCCGCTGCG
>JAHFDU010000344.1 GCA_023248835.1 Myxococcales bacterium
GCCGACGTCGCGGAGGCGGCGAAGGCCGAGCTTCGCGCCAAGATCGACGCGGCGATCCCGGCGCGATCGTTCGATCTTTGACTACCTCGAGGTTTTCTATAACCGGCAGCGATTACATTCCACCCTCGGCTACAAAAGCCCAGTCGCGTTCGAGAAAGAAGCGGTTGCAGGGTACGAATCGACTAGCGGAGCTATTGACACAAGACCATGCTGGTCATCGTACCGAGGCCGGTTGAAACGCCCACGATGGTACGTTGCGGCGTAGCCCCTCCGCCGCGCGACAGCGCCACAATCTCGGACCGAGTGCAACTCTGGTCGGTGCAGGCGCCAAAGTAGACCACGTCGCTCGTGGCCTCAAAGGCCAGCGCAGTGGTGGTCAACTTCCAGTCAAATATCCAATCGTAGTGGGGCGGAATCCCGGCGGTCCTCGCCAGCGCAACAACTCCTCGAGCCCAGCTGCCACCGCAGGGGTCCTCTGCGGTGCAATTGGGGCCAGGACCGGGCCCTCCGCCAATGATCTGGTCCCGCCCCGGGTCGTAGTCGAGCGCCCACAAGCTCAGCAAATTGGGAGGTTGTGGATTGCGAATCGTCCTCAGCTCGGTGGCAGCGCCCGTCGCGGTTCGAGAAATGACCGACAGTTTTGCCGAATCGGCGAGCACCAACTCGTCGTGTCCTTGCAGCAACGTCATCGAGAGGAAATTGGTTTGCCACGCCGGTTTCATCACGCTGACCGAGCGCGTCGGCGCACTCGCCATCGTGGCTGGCCAGGCGTAGACGTCGATCTTGGGCGCGCCACCCGAGAGGCCGAGCACAAACAGCTCCTGGTGCGATCCGTCAAGCGCCAGCAGGGCAACGCTGTCGAGCGATCCGTGTGCGCCGAACCAGCCCTTCATGGTGCCCTGCACATCGAGCAGGACCACTTTGTCTTGTTTCGCGTCGCCCACCAACAACAGCTTGCGGGTGGCATCGAAGGCGATGCCACTTGGATTGTTCAGGCCGATGGCGGCGGGAGAAAAAATGGCAGTTGGCGTCAGGTCGCCGCCCATGGTGCGATCGAAAATGCGCACGTCGGACTGAGATCCGACGCGGTTCACCAAACACAGAGAGGGCGCTGCCAAGGAAAGGGGTGAGGGGTCGGGATGGCCAGCGTCGGGAGCGGTCATCATCGGCGCCAGATCAGGGGTGACGCCTCGAACGTCGGCGTCGATCTTCTCTCCTTCCGGATTCTCATAGTAGATACGAACCGTTTCGCAGGCGCAGGCGAGCACACAAGAGAGGGCAAGACAGGTTTTCATTCGCCGCCTGTATCACAAGCGCGCGCGGTTGGAAAGAAATATATTGCGAGAAATGTATTATCAACCACCAGTGTTTCAGTTTCGAAAAATGATCGGGACCAATGCGCGTCTTGGCTTTCAGCTGTTGCCGTTGACGCCATCAAAAACTTGCTTGCCGTCCTTGAGCTCGTCAAGATTGTCGTCAGGTGAGGTGATCGATGACCGAGACGCGAGAAACGTCACTCTATCGAATAACCTATCAGGGAAATAGCGTGGTGACGCTCGGATCGGCCGGAATATTCCAATCTGGCACGAGTGCATGGGTGAGCGCGGCGCAGGCGGAGGCAGCGCGAAATGCCGGCGACTTTGTCGTCGAAGGGTTTGGCGCCGGCGAGTCCGCCACCAAGCCGCTGGTAGCCACAACGACCCACTGCGAAGCACCGCAAACGCCGCCGGGCGCAGCGTCGAACCCGCCGTCGACACCAACCACCAGTTCAGCGGCTGCACCGACGTCGGAGCAAGTTGCGGCAACACCGGTTACAGCAAAGCCGGCGCCGATCGTTGCCGCCGCGCCGACGGCGGTCCAGCTTGCGACCAAGGCGGACACGGAACCGGTCAAGCCCGCGTCGAAGGATAACGGCGAAGCGGGATCGAGCACGTCTATCATCACGCGGCCACCGGGGACAGCACCGCGGGTAGGCCGTCGCTGGCGGCGCGGCATTCAGCCAAGTTGAATCATTGGCGAAGCTCGACAGACAACTACACGACAACGAACTGCCAGACGCAATCGCGTCAACGGGTTTACTCTAAAGCTCACGCACTTCGACAGCGACTTGAACTTCGGTTGGCTGGCCTGGACGAAGCACCAGATGACGCCAAATCGGCAGCAACACCGATCCCTGATAAGTACGCTCGAACCCCGCTTCTGACTGCGACGCGGTCTCAAGTCCGTAGCGAATCAGCGACGCCCCCTCGGCGCGCACACCGACAACAAAACGATCCCATTCGTTCGCCAGTTCGATGTCGGCGCGATCGATTTCGCCACGGGAGATCAGAAAACGATCCAGCTCGCCGAGCGATTGGCCGGCAATGCGATAGTAACGATCGCCGGCTGTGCCCGCCAGCAACGTCAACGTGATCTCGGGAGCAAACGCGACCGCGAGCGGCTCGTCACCCTCAACCGCGATGCTGTAGCGTGCGCGCAGCGCTGCGCCTTCAAGCGCTATCCTTTTATCAACCGTGGCGAAACGGCCCGCGATCTGCGCTCGCCGACGCAGATCGGCCTGCACGCTGGTAGAAGTTTTTGTCGTCGCCACCACCTCATACCGCTGCTCGACAAAGTCGCCCCGCTCCTGGTATTGACAACGCACCAGCTCGTCGATCGAAACCGCCGGCGACAAGAAATGATCGACGAAGCCCAGTCGCAAATGTCGATCTTGAATGAGCAGCTCCTCAAGCCCAGCCGATTTCACCGATTGTAGATCATGAATCGACTGCGGTGCATCGCCCGACGACGCGTGTTTTTGCGCAGCTTGGCGCAATCTTTCGTGGTAGCCCTCGTGATGGCGCGACAATACGTTCAGCAAGTTGAACCGCTTGGGACGGTAATCGAATGAGTAGATGGCGCCGCCGAGATCGGGTTTTATCAGCACCGACGCTTCACTCGTACACAGCGCAATTTCAGGCTGAAAGTCGGCATCCAAATCAGCAACTTCAATCGACGGGTTCGAGGTAGCGAGAACCTTGTCGCAAGCAATCTCGACTTCGATCAGATGACGATAAACGGCGTCGCGAAGATAGTTAAGATAAAGACCCCCAAATAGGCCATGCCAGTAGCAGCAGTTGCACTGCGCGCGATAGAGCTCGTGCCGCTCGTGCTCCAGTTTCTTGCCGGCCGCGACTTCTGCGCGTTCAAGTTTCGCCGACACCGCGATCATGCGCTTGTGCATGAAGTTGGCTTCGGGATATTTCGCCAAGAACGCCTGCCAAATACCGCCGCGCACGAACGGCCGCGCCGCCTCCAGCTCACCTCTTGACTCGAGCGATCGACGCACTGCAAGGTAACGCGGCTGCGCCGCAGCCGGCAGCGCCCACTCGCCCATCTCTTCGTACGATGCCGTCGGCAAATAGACGCGGCCACTTGGCGGTTGAGCACGCAGCACAGTGCCAAAATGGCCAGTGGTCACGTCGTTGCGCTGCCTAAGCTGCTCGAAGAATTCGCGCAGCCAACCTTTTTCCCATACCCACTCTTTGGTCTGCGGCCAGACGCCAAATTTCTCTCCGTCATCGCCATAGGTCACCACGCTATCGCCCGAAACCTCGGCGCCTACATCCACCAACGTGGTGATGGTTTTGTCTGCCGGCGAAAACGGAATCGCCTGGCGCAATTTCATGTCGATAGGAAAAATTGCTAGCGGCCGACCCGACTTCTCGGTGACGTAATAGCCGCGCAATTTGCCGTCGATCCCAGCCGAGCGAAAATGGCCGTCGTCGAGCAGGGTAAAGCGCAGGCCCGCGTCGGCAATCGTTTTGGCGAGTGCTGGCTCCCACACCCGCTCGGCCAGCCACATTCCCTCGGGCCTGACGCCAAAGTGACGTTCAAGATAGTCGGACATCATGGCGATTTGCCCGAGGGCATCGCGCTCAGGCAGGACCGCCAACATCGGTTCATAAAAGCCGCCGCCTAAGAGCTCGACTTGTCCACGCCCGACCAGCGTCCGCATTTTTTCGAAGTAGGCTGGGCGCTCGCGCTCGATCCACTCGAGTAGTGCGCCGGTGTGGTGCAGCGAGCAACGAACGTGCGGCGAATCTAAGAGCGCATCGAGAACCGGCCGATAGCAATCTTCATAGGCGTTTTCAAATACATGGCCGAAATTGCCGTCGGGTTGGTGGTTGTGTATGGCAAGCAGCAACGTCAGCATGCGGCCCGCATGCTAGCGCTTTTGCCACAGCACGGCCAGGGAACCTCGACAATTAGGCAGGGGCGCCCGAAAGTCCGGGCGCCGCCGACAGCTCACAGCCGACAGCCGACAGTTTCGGATTCATTCATGAAATCACCTGCTCTAGTCCTCCTTTCAAGAGCGAATTCACGGGAGGGTCAACG
>JAHFDU010000345.1 GCA_023248835.1 Myxococcales bacterium
CGACGCGGTTCTCGACGGCGAACTCGACGAATTCATGCGCGCGTACTTGATGGCCGAAGCTTCGGAAAGCCGATCGTCCTGAGTGTGTGCTTCGACTGCGCTCAGCATAGTCGGGGTTACCACCCCGCGCGCCCTGAGCCTGTCGAAGGGTGCTTCGACTCCGCGCTGCGCGCTTCGCTCAGCATGCGCGGGGTAAACTAAGGTTGCAGAACCAGTTTGCCGAAGGGAGTACGCGATTCGAGTAGGCGGTGCGCGCCTTGTGCCTCTTCCAGTTTCATCACGCGATCGATCACCGGCCGCAAGCGATGCGCCGCAGCGTGCTGCAAAATCGGAAACAGATCGCCTTTGGGCGCCATGGTTGAACCGAGAATTTCCAGCTGACGAAAAAAAACGTGACGGAGATCAGTGGTAGCCTGGTAACCGGACGTAGCGCCACACGTAACGATGCGGCCACCACGCGTCGCGCACAGGATCGATTTTTCCCAAGTTGCCGCGCCGACGTGCTCGAACACCACATCGACGCCGCGCTTGTTGGTCAAACGCTTTACTTCGCTGACCAGATCTTGCGTCGCGTGATTGATCGTCGCGTCGGCGCCGAGTGCCTTGGTGCGAATCAATTTCTCGTCGCTGGAGGCGGTTGCAATCACGCGCGCGCCGTGCAATTTTGCAATCTGAATCGCGGCGGTGCCGACGCCCGATCCGGCAGCGAGAATGAGTACGTCAGCGCCAGGCCACAGAGGCGCCTTGCGGGTCAGCATCTGCCACGCCGTCAAAAAAGTCACCGGCATCGCAGCCGCCTCGACGGCCGACAGCGACGCTGGACGCGGCACCAGATTGCAAGTCGGTACGACGATCTTTTCCGCGTAACCGCCGGGTCGATCTTCACCCATCAATTCAAAATGGCGGCAGAGGTTGTCGCGGCCAGACAGACAGTCGCGGCAGCGCATGCAAGAGTGGCCAGGATTGACGACGACGAGATCACCGACAGCAAACGAACGGACACCAGCGCCGATTTTGTCGACGCGACCGGCGACATCAGCACCAAGTAAGAATGGATATTGCAGCTTGAGATGCGGTAACCCCTTGCGCACCCAAATGTCGACATGGTTGAGCGCCACCGCTTCGACTGCGATCCTTACTTCGCCAGGGCCGGGTTCGGGCTCTGGCAGCTCTTCGAGTTTGAGCACCTCCGGACCGCCATGCTGCCGTAGCGTGATCGCTTTCATGCACCTAATTCGCGACTTCGACGGCGTGCACTTCGCGAATGACGGTAACTTTGATTTGGCCGGGGAAGGTCATCTCGTCGGAGATTCGAGTGGCGATTTCAGCCGATAACTCGACCGCGCGCTCGTCGGAGACACGATCTTCGAGCACGTAGACTCTGACTTCGCGGCCGCCTTGCACCGCAAAGGCGCGATCGACGCCGGCAAAGTCACTGCCGATGCGCTCAAGATCGTCGAGCTTCTGCACGTAGTTGTCGGTTTGCTCACGACGGGCACCGGGGCGCGCGCCGCTCATCGCATCGCAAGCCGCCACCAGCGATGCGTACACCGAATTGCACGGCTCGTCGCCGTGGTGCGCGCCGATGGCGTTGGCGACCACTTCGGATTCGCCGAGACGTCGCGCGTAGTCGGCGCCGATGACGGCGTGCGATCCGTCGATGGCGTGGGTGAGCGACTTGCCGATGTCGTGCATCAATGCGGCGCGGCGGGCGAGCTTGACGTCGAGTCCCATTTCGTCGGCGATCATGCCGCACAAAAATGCGGCTTCGATCGCGTGCTTCCACTGATTTTGGGTGTAGGAGGTGCGCCAATTGAGGCGGCCGACCAGTTTGACTATGTCGGGATGGGCGCGTTCGACGCCGAGCTCTTTGAAAGCGCGCTTGCCGAATTCAAACACTTCGCGCTCGAGTTCGTCTTTGATGAGCAGGGCAGATTTACGAGCGTCTCGGGTGCCGTTTCTACCGAACAGCGAAATGGCGCGTCGCGCGATCTCGCGACCAAACGAGTCCTGTCCTTCGAGACGAATCGCGCTCAAGTCATCGGCGAGCGTCAACTTGATGTTGGCGACCTCTTCGATGATCGCCAAATTTGCGTTTTGTACGCCAGCGATGCGTTCGGCCGCGCCTGGCAACAGCGGCAAATTCGAGAGCAGCCTCTCGGTCAGGTAATGGCCCTGGTAGCGCTGAATCGCGATGTCCATCAT
This sequence comes from Myxococcales bacterium, assembly GCA_023248835.1. GTDB lineage: Bacteria > Myxococcota_A > Polyangia > Palsa-1104 > Palsa-1104 > JAHFDU01. The sequence continues at coordinate 2,206 of JAHFDU010000345.1, forward strand.
GCGTTTGGCATCGCGACCGCGCTCGCCGTCAGAAACTTCCTCGGTGGCGCGGCGCAATTTTTCCGCCGCTTCGGCTTTGGATTGTTCGATCCATTCATTCACCATCCGAGTCCGCACGTCGCAGCGAGTTTCGCCGGCGTTGCTCTCGAGCTTGGCGATCTCTTCAAGCGCGAGTTTTCGGTTTGCTTCCTCTCTGGAGCGGCGCCCGTCTTCCAGCGAACGAATCGTCGCTTCACGCGCATCGATCGTCACCTGGCGCTCGGATAAAGCACTTTCACCGTCGGTGGCTAAAGACAGCCGACGCGAAGCATCGGCGTCTTGACGCCGCAGCTCTTGTAACCGCTTCTGCGCGGACTCTTGCGCCTGTCCGCGTTTTTCGAGGGCCTTCTCTTTGCTCTCGGCGATCACTTTGGCGCGCTCGGCCGCAGCTTCCGCTTTGCCGGCAGCCACGATGGCCTCGGCTTCACTCTCAGCCAACGCCAATTGCCGCTCGCCTTCGCCGCGAAAATAGCGCCAGCTTGCCGCCGCGCCAATCGCCAGCGCGACCAGAAAAATGCCCATCAATGCAAACACCATCTCTTACAGGATTGGGGATACGCCCGTAAGAGTCAAGTTGCTAGATTAAGAGTACCGTTCACGTCCCCACGCTCCGCTCGCCCTGAGCTTGTCGAAGGGCAGACTCGACTTGTTCTCGCCCTTCGACTTCGCTGCGCTGCGCTCAGGGTGCACGGACAGGGGGGGCGTGGACGCTTACGAGATTAAGCTAGATTACACGCGCGTATTCGTCGAGCGAGAGCTTCCACACCGGCACGCCGCAGTAACGATCGCCCTCGGGGCAGAGTGGGCGAGTCATGGTCAGTTTGCGTAAGCTGCAAGGCGGCAAAAGATAGCGCCCGATGGTCGGTTCGACTTCGCGAATTTGCCGCGCCTCGTCGACCGAGGCCCGCCAAATCTCCTCCTGCGCGGTGTAGCAGAGACGGCTCTTGAGTTTGTGGTGCAGGTGCAAAAGATCGGCGGATTCGGTAAACCGCACCGACACCGCATTGGGCAAAAGATAGGAAGCAAATTCGGCCGAAACACCTAGTTCGCGTAAGTGCGTGATCGCCCGCCAAGTTCGCTCCATCGAGTCGCGGTAAATGTGCTCGGCCGAGGCTTGGCGCAGCACCAACTCGGGCATGACATAGTCGGGAGTGCTTGAAATTTGCGCCGCCAAGATCGGACGCGACGCTGGGGTCATGCGGTGGCGCTGATCTTGCGAGTCGGCAGCGTGCGATAGTTTTTTGCGAAAGGTGTAGCTGGCGTGGTGCAAAACGCGAGACAGTTTGGAAAGTGTTAGCACGTTCATGGTCTCGCCAAAATAGCGATTTTGCGCCGGATTGAGCGCGAGCTCGAGCGCGTCACCGTCGCTGAGTCGGGCGCGCGACAAGCCGAACACTTCGCGCACCGCTTGCGCGACGCAGGCTTCATTGTTGGCCTTGCGATCGACCAGGCGCGACACCTTGCCGTCGAGCTCGGCGTCGAACTCTTTGGCGAACTCTTCGCCGCTTTCGAATTCTGGCCGCGCCGAAAAAAACTGGTACTCCGGCGTCTCTTGCAGCGGCAGCGGCTCTTGCAGAACGGCCTGCCAATTCGGGTCGTGCGCAATCAGCGCCTCGACCATCGCCCTTACAACAGCGCGGGTTTCGGTCGGGGCGTCGAGCTGTTCGCAGAGTCGATAATAGCGCAAAAGCGTGATGCCTGACACGGTGTGATAGAGATACGCAAACGTAGCGACGGGCAACACGTAGCGAGCGATCTCTTGGGCCTTTTTCTTGATCTCTTTTTGGCTGTCCGGCTTTTTCTCGCGCGCCGGAAAAATGCGAAAGTACTCGCGCGCCGCCGCCGGGGTGAGCGCTTCGATGAGGCGCTGATAGGCGGCGATCTGCGCCTGCGCGGTCTCTTCGTACAGCGCGCGCGCCTCGCCCTCGAGCGGCGGAATCGCAAACGCGTCGGCTTTGACTTCGACGTAGCGCTGCGACACCTGCTCAGAATTGTAAAACGGATGCGAATGCAAAAATGACCAGAGAAAATGGCGCGACACATTCTCGAGTGAAAACTGAAAGTGGGCGTGCTGCAGCGTGGTGTGGTGGCCGGCGCCGAAAATCGATTGCGCCAAGCGAT
>JAHFDU010000035.1 GCA_023248835.1 Myxococcales bacterium
GAGTGTCGCCACTGACGCTGAAGGAGATCGAAACTTCAGGAACGATCGCCCTGTGCAAATACAACCGACTGATGATTGTCTCGCCGCGCGCGCTGCTGCAGGGCTATCCCTGGCTCGACACCTTGACGCACGAATATACCCACTACATTGTCACGCGCGCTTCGCACGACACGGTGCCGATTTGGCTGCACGAGGGGTTGGCGAAATTTGAAGAACAGCGCTGGCGTCGAGCTCCCGGTGGCGGGTTGTCGCCGTCGATGGCAACGCTGCTTTCGCATGCGCTCAAAAAAAATCACTTGATCACGTTTGCGCAGATGCATCCGTCGATGGCCAAGTTGCCGTCGCAAGAGGACGCAGCGCTGGCCTTCGCGGAGGTCTATACCGCCATCGATTATTTGCACCGCCAGGTTGGTTACGCCGGATTTCGCCGATTGATGAAGCTTCTGCGCGATGGCAAGTCGCTTGAAACTGCGATGGCTGAGGTGACTGCGCGATCATTCACCGCGTTTCAACGCGATTGGCAGGCCTGGCTTCACAGCCAAAAATTCGAGACCGCGCCGGGCCTGCGTGTGGCGGCCTTACGCTTTCGTCATCACAACGAGCGCGCGGCCGAGGACGATCCGAACGAAATTCCCGATGAACGGGCGCGCAAATGGGCACGGCTCGGCGGGCTGTTGCGAGCGAGCCATCGCTTGCAAGCGGCTGCGATCGAATACGAAAAAGCGCGCGCGGTCGTTGGGCCAGGCGGAGTCGACCTGGCGGCGAAACTTGGGCGAACCTATCTGGAGCTCGGCGATGCGGCGCGCGCGGTGGCCACGCTCGAAAAAGCGGTCGAGCTACATCCCGATCTGGCTGGCCCCAACGTCACGCTCGGCGAGGCCTATCTCAAGCTGGGCGATGACCAGCACGCCGAGGAGTTTCTGCTGGTGGCATTGCGCGTCAGCCCGTTCACGCCGTCGGTGCATTGCGCGCTTGCGCAAATCTATGAACATACCGGCCGTGCGGTGAAACAAGAGGTTGAATCCAAGGCCTGCCACGAGAGCGCGCAGGACGAATAATCAAAACTGTGGCACACTTTTATGATCAGCCATGGACGCCACCGCGCTACCGCAGACCAAACTTGATCAGCCGAGCGACGTCGAAGCGATCACCGAGATCGCCGCCGCTTGCAAAAAGATCAAGAGCGAAGTGGCCAAACGGATCATCGGTCAGGAACGCGTCGTCGAGCATCTGCTGACCGCGCTGTTTGCGCGCGGCCACTGTCTATTTGTCGGCGTGCCCGGCCTTGGCAAGACGCTGCTGATTTCGACGCTGGCCGAAGTGCTGCATCTCAAGATGAGCCGCATTCAATTTACCCCCGATCTGATGCCGTCGGACATCACCGGTACCGATGTACTCGAGGAGGATCACGCCACCGGACGGCGGGTGTTTCGATTTATTCGCGGACCGATTTTTGCCAACCTCATTCTGGCCGATGAAATCAACCGCACGCCGCCGAAAACCCAGGCGGCGCTGTTGCAAGCGATGCAGGAATATCGCGTCACCGCTGGCGGCGAAACCCACGTGCTCGAGGCGCCGTTCTTGGTCTTCGCCACCCAAAATCCGATTGAACAAGAGGGAACCTATCCGCTTCCGGAAGCGCAGCTCGATCGCTTCATGTTTCAAGTCGACGTCGACTACCCGTCGCGCGACGAAGAGGTCGAGCTGGTGAAGCAATCCACCGGCGATTACCGCGCGCCGCTTGTAAGAGCACTTAGTGCCGAGCGCATCTTGGCCTTGCAGGCGCTGGTGGTGCGAGTGCCGGCCGCCGATCATGTCGTGCGTTACGCGGTCGAGCTGGTGCGGGCGACACGGCCGCCGCAGAAGAATGCGGTCTTGGCCAGTACTGCTCCCGATTTCATTCGCGAAGCGGTGGCTTTTGGCGCCGGCCCACGTGCCTCGCAATATCTGATTCTCGGTGCCAAAGCGCGCGCCATCGTCGACGGTCGACCGGCTGCCACGGTGGAAGATGTGCGTGCGCTGGCACGACCCACGCTGCAGCATCGCATCATCACCAATTTTCACGCCGAGGCCGAAGGCATTCGCACCCCGACGCTGATCGATCGCCTGCTCGAGGTGGTGCGCCCCTAACGATGCGCTCGTTTGAATTTCTCGATCCAACCGCACTTTCCAAACTAGGAAATCTCGAATTGCGCGCTCGCACCATTGTTGAGGGTGCGCTGGCGGGGCTACACCGCTCTCCGCACCACGGCTCGTCGGTCGAATTTGCCGAGCACAAAGAATACAGCCCAGGCGACGAAATCAAATTCATCGACTGGAAGGCCTATGGAAAGTTCGACAAGTATTACATCAAGCGATTTGAAGAGGAGACCGAGCTCTCGGCCTACTTTTTGATCGACTCGTCGGCGTCGATGGGGTACGCGGGCAAAGCCGCCAGTAAACTCGACTGCGCGCGTACCATCACCGCCGCGCTCGCCTATTTCTTGCTCAAACAGCAGGACCAGGTTGGTCTGGTGGTGTTCGACGAAAAATTGCGTGCCTATCTGCCGCCGCGCGCGCGGGGCGGACAGCTGCACGAACTTTTGCGCAAGCTGGAGACGCTGCAAGCTATAGGTCGCAGTGATCTTGAGCGGGCGTTGACCTATGTTTCTGAAGTGGCGAAGCGGCGCTCGCTCATCGTCGTGCTTTCCGATCTTTTCGGCAGTGAGCAGGCCGACGAAAAAGAGTGGCAGGGGTTGCGCCATCTTTTGCTCTCGCTGCGGGCGATGAAACATGACGTCGCGGTGTTTCAGATTCTCGACGATGACGAACTGACTCTGCCATTTTCAGGGACGAGCTTGTTTGAAGCGATGGAAGAGGGCAGCGAACTGCTGGTCGATCCCGATGAGACCCGGCGCGCCTATCGACGCGAGATCGATCGGTTTGTCGCCAGCTATCAGCAGCGCTTCGCCGAGGGTGATGTCGAATACCACCTGGTGCGCTCGAGCGATTCTCCGATCGATGTGGTACGTGATTTTCTTTCGGGCCCGCTGCGTAGGATCCGGTAGTGCATTTTTTGGCACCAGCGTTGGCGCTGTTCGCGGTTTTGGTGGTGGCGCCGCCGATCATTCATCTTATCGGCCGCCAGCACGCTGAGAGGCGGCGTTTCGCGGCGGTGGTGTTTTTGCGTCGAGCGCTCGAGCGCGTCGCGCGTCGTCACCGACTCAAGCAGATCGTTCTCATCGCTTTGCGCGCGCTTGCTATCGCCGCGGTGCCGCTGCTTTTGGCCAAGCCTTTTGTCGAGCGGCCGAGCCAGTTGCCGGCCTCTTCGGCGGCTTCGCAATCGGCGGTGATCGTGCTCGACAATTCACTCTCGATGTCTTTTCGCTCTGGCAGCGAGACGCTGCTCGATCGCGCCAAAGCGCGCGCGTCGGAATTGGTTCATGAACTTGGTCCCGATGCGGATGCGGGGTTGGTTCTGGCCACCGGCGGTCGTACGGTGGCGCTGACCGCCGATCGCAAGCAGCTTGCTAAGGCAATCCGCGACGTTCGCGCGACGTTCTTGCCGACCGATTTGCTCTCTGCCGTCGCTCGCGCCGAAGAGCTCTTACAACACGCCAGCCACTTGCAACGGCGGGTCTATGTGATCTCAGATCTGGCCGCGCATGGCCTCTCTGGGCACGCCGCTCCGACGGAAAACAACATCGAATACATCGATGTCACCGAAGCGGCACCGCGAAACAATCTCGCCATCATTGACCTGCGCGTCGACGTCGAAAACGGCGGCGGCATGGCGGTTGCCATCGAGATCGCCAACTTTTCCGACGCGGCGGCAAAGCAGCTGCCGGTCACGCTGAAAGTGGCTGGCAAAGCTGTGGCGCGTGCATTCATCGATCTCGATGCGCATGAAAAATCGCTGAAGCGCTTCAAAGTCGAGGTCGACAGCGGCAAACAAGAAACGGTCGCTGTCGAGGCGCAGATCGGTGCCGACGCGCTAAAGGAAGACAACACTAGACTCGCGGTTTTTTCGCCCAGCCGTCGCGTGCGCGTGCTTTTGGTCGATGGCGATCCACGTGACGCCCGTCGTGCCGACGAGCTGTTCTATCTGCAGGCGGCGCTGCAAGAAGCCGCCCGCGTCGATGGGACGCTGCAAGTTCGGACGAGCACAGTGGATCGTTTGTCGTCCGTCGATCTTGCGCAAGTCGACGTGGTAGCGATGGCCAACGTGAAATATCCGATCGATTCAGTCGAGCTTCGCCTGTTCGTCGAGCGGGGAGGGGGATTGCTGGTCTCCTTCGGCGACAACGTCGATGTCGAAGCTGCAAACCAGAGTTTTGGCGACTTGCTTCCTGCCGAACTGCAGGCGGTACGTGGTGCTGAAGGCGGACGGCCAGAGTCACTTGCACTTTTGCCGACCCAGCATCCGCTTGCAATTTCGCTTGGGGCCGAGCTTGCCGACAAGAGTGGACTTGGCGCCGTGCAAGTGTCGCGTTACGTGCTTTTTCGCGCACCGCGAAAAGATGCTGTTGAACTCTTCCGCCTCTCCAGCGGCGCGCCGGCGCTGCTCGAGCGTCGCGTCGGCAAAGGTCGCGTGCTCGCCTACTGCTCGACCCTCGACCGCGATTGGAATGATTTGCCGATTCAGCCGATCTTTCTGCCGCTGATTGAGCAGATCGTCCGATCGCTTGGCGGCGGCGACAGCGGCGAGACACCTCGCACCGGCATTGTCGGCCGCTCTTACGAAGTGGCGCTTGCAGACGTCGATCGCGTTTCGGTCGCTTGGCCGTCGAGCCGCAGCAAGACGTTCAATCTGCAAAAAGGAATGTTGCAATTTTCCGAAGGCGATGAGGCCGGCATCTACCAGATAAAAAAAGTGACCGGCGAGACCGTCGCAGCCTTTGCGCTCGGGATTTCTCCAGACGAATCAGATCTCAAACCAGCAACTCTAACTTCGGCGCCCAAACTCGAGGCTGCGAGCTTGGGCCCGTTCAAGCGCTCAGTCGAACTGTGGCACGCGCTCGGTGCTGCACTCTTGCTGCTCTTGCTCGGCGAAGCGATTGTGACGCGACGCTGAAGACCTTAATTTTCGTGACAAACTGCTTCCAGTTTGTAGCCGTCTAGATCGAGAACAAACGCGGCATAGTAATTCTCGCCATAATGGGCGCGGATCCCAGGGGCACCTTCGTTGGTGCCGCCCATTTCAATTGCAATCGCATGGAATTCGTCGACCGCCTGTCGAGTCGGGGCCGTGAATGCGAGATGGCATCCCGCGCCTGGTGGGCGTGCGTGCGCAGCAACGGCGTGCAGGGCAAATGGTTCGTCTGTGCCCTGCGATCCATAGCCAGCGCTTGTTGTCTTCGTCCACAGGCGGACATATCCCATCGGCTTGAGAACAACGTCGTAGAATGCAACCGCTCGACCTAAGTCTGAAACACCGAGTGAGACATGGTTGATCATGGCTAGGTAACTACGATGTGTTTGGCCAGCGCGGCGAAATCGTTGCGCGGCAGTTGAGAGATGTCACCGTCGAGGTTGCGCCGAAGGGTGTGGCGAAAAGCGAGCAGTCGCTCGGTGGCGCGGTTGAGTTTTTCGTTGAGTGCCGGATTTTTTTCAGCAGCGTCGAGCGCCTGTTCCGCTTGCGCCTGTGTGTCGGGATTACGACAGGCCAAAAAGGCATCGACACCGGCGGCCAAACTCTTGCGTACCGTTTCCTCGACCGAAAATCGATCGGAAAGCGCTTTCATGTCGAGATCATCCGATACCACGACACCGGAAAAACCGAGCTCCTTCCGCAAAATATCGGTCAGCCAGATCGAGGAATGAGTCGCTGGCTGGCTATCGATCGCGGGATAGACCACATGGGCGGTCATGATCATCTGCACGCCAGCGCGAACTGCCTCGGCAAATGGGGTGAGCTCGATTCTGCGTAAGTGTGCCGCGTCGGCGCGAACCACCGGCAGGTCGAGATGGGAATCGGTTTCGGTGTCGCCATGCCCTGGAAAATGTTTTCCGCAGCCGCGCACGCCGGCAGACTCGAGGCCACGGAAGTAGGCAAGCGCTTGCGTGGCGGCCGCTTTCTCGTCGCTGCCAAAGGCGCGATCGCCGATCACCGGATTTTGCGGATTGGTGTGCACGTCGAGCACCGGCGCATAGTTCAGGTTGAATCCGAGAGCGGCCAGCTCGCGCCCCATCGCTTGGCCGACCGATTCGGTAAGAGCGACGTCGTTGCGTTCACCGAGGCGCACCATCGCCGGCCAAACCGTCAGCGGCGCACGAATGCGCTGCACCCGCCCACCCTCTTGATCGACGCTGACGATGAGCGGTGGCGCATCTTTGGGCGTCGCCTGCTGTAGCGTTCGTGTCAGCGTCGCGATCTCTTCAAGCGTTCCCAGATTGCGTGCAAACAGGATCACGCCACCGACTTCGCCCGCGGCAATTTTTTCGAGCAGATCGGGCGGCGCCACCTTGCCTTCAAAACCGACGATCAGCAGGAGGCCCGCACGCATTTGTTTCAGTTTTCAGTCGCGCGCCAGAGGTACCAGCTGGCGACGGTGCGATACGGGTGCCAGCATTCACCGTGCGCGGCGAGCGCTTTCGGCGTCGGTAGTTCGCGCTTGCCAAACGCGATGGCGAAACCTTTGCGTACACCATAGTCGGCGACGGGCAAAATATCGGGACGACCGAGGCGAAACATCAGCAGCATCTCGACCGTCCAGCGGCCAATGCCGCGCACTTCGGTCAAGCGCTCGATGATGGTTTCGGAATCGAGCGCATGCATTTCGTCGAGGGTTGGTACTTTTCCGTCGAGCGTTTTTGCTGCCAAATCTTTGAGCGCCAACATTTTGTTTTGCGAAAGTCCGGCGCCGCGAAGTTTCGCTTCCGGCAGTGACAACAGTCGCTTGGGATCGAGTTTTTGTGACGGGAAAAGTAGCTGCACGCGTGAAAAGATCGTCGCCGCTGCCTTGCCGTGCAGTTGCTGATAGACGATCGATTCGGCGAGCGATTCGAACACGCTCTGCATGCTTGCCAGCTGCATGCGAAACGGCCCGACTTTGCTTATCAGCCGCGCCAGCACCGGATCATTCTTGCTCAAGTGAGTCAGCGCGTGTTTCGGCGAAAACGACAACCGCTCGCCCTGAGCTTGTCGAAGGGTGCTCGATGGGGCGCGTTCGCCCTTCGACTTCGCTGCGCTCCGCTCAGGGTGAGCGGGTTGTGTAAACAGCGGACGCGCCGGACGCAGTACAACGCCCTCACTGGCGAGCAGGCGCGCTTTGGTGTCGAGACCGCCCGCTGCGCTAAAACCACCAGGTTTGCCGTTTTGAGCCAAAATACGATGGCAGGGCACGATCAGCGCAAACGGATTCTTGCCGAGCGCCTGGCCGACCGCGCGCGCACTTTTCGGCGAATCGATCGCTTTGGCGATCTCGCCGTAGCTCTTGGTCTGGCCGGCACCGACGTCGCGCGCGGCGCGATAGACGCGGGCGTAAAAGGGCGTCACGGTTTCAAGCGCCAGCGGCACGTCATCTAGGTTCTGCGGTTTGCCGGCGACGTGCTTTTCGACTCGCCGCATCACCGACTTCACCCACCTAGGTGGCGACGCCGGCGACGAGTCTCCACCCAGGCGCTTGAGTGTCGCGGCGCGATCTTTTTCGGGAAGTTGCAAACGCATGATCGCTTGCTCGGTCCAAGCGATCCCACACCAACCCAGTTTGGTTTCGAACACGGCTCGATTCATTTTGGCTCCGCCAATGCGAGACGCTCGAAGTTATACCACTTGGCCGGCGTGAAATTGGCGAATCGCTCACACCACTCTTTGGCGCCAGTGTCGCGGCGCAACAAGAATCCCGCCGCAACAAGTTCGCTTTCCATCTCTTCTCGGCCGAGGGCGCCGACCAGCGGTTCGCCGACCAGATCGAAAAGCGGCGTCACCAATTTTCGCAACCGGCGCGGCTGCAGATAAGTCGCCGCAAGCTGGCTGCCGGCTGCAGAACACGCATGAATCGCGCGCAACGTTTCGCGCAGTGCTGGGCGAGCAAGGTACATGGTGACGCCCTCCCAAATCCAAAACGTTGGCGCATCCGGGCGGTGCGATGATCGCTTGAGCACATCATCGAGTCGCTCGGAAACAAAATCGATCGCGACGTATTCGATCGGCGCCATCGGATGGAGATTCATGGTCTGTTGTCGCTTGTAATTTTGCGTCGCTGGATGGTCGACTTCGAAAATGCGAAATCGCGAAAGTTCCGGCAAGCGATAGGCCCGCGCGTCAAGTCCGGCGCCGAGAATTACCAATTGTTCTCCCGCAAATTCGCGCAAGGCAGCGTCGATCGCCGCCGTTCTGAGCGGCGCCAAGTCGACCGATCCGAACGACGCGAGCCACGCCAGTCGAGCGGCGTGCGGAATTTTTCCAAGCGGAAATGCGAGCAGCGACCATGGAGTTGGTAAGATAGAACGTGCGATTGGATCAGAGAAATTGCGTACGCTGGTGCCGCCTGCGTCGCCGACCGCTCGCATAAAAGCGATCAGCGCGGCGGTGTGGCTCGGGCGATCGGTTTTCATTGTGCGCTGTCGATCTGAAAATTGAAACGGTAGCTGCGGATCACAAACGGCACCGGTTTACCGTCGCTGCCGATGGCGGCACCAAACTTACATTCGCGTTTGTGCTTGAGCGTGTTCACCGCCAATTCGTCGAGGCCGTAGCCCAAGCCCGAGGTCACTTTGATGTCGTGAATGTGACCTTTGTCGTCGAGCTCCACTCGTAACTGCACTGTGCCTTCAATGCCGCGCGCCCGCGCATCGGCTGGATATTCAATACCGCGGGCGCAGGCTTCGTCGTCGTGCGCCGGCCACTCTCTGATGTACTGGTCACCTACCGGCTGAAAGGTCGGCGCTGGCGGTGCGGCAGGCAGGGAAGGCGCCGGCCCGGGCTTCGACTCTTTTGGATCGATCATGGTGGTGTTGCCGATCGGCACCGAGAAAGAGGAATCGTCGGTGGTTGAATCGGCCGTCACTCCAAACACCGGTTTGGGCGGCTCCGCTTTCGGCGGCGGTTTCATCGCATTGGGTGGTGGCGGTGCCGCCGGGCGTCGTCGCTGAACTAGCTTCGGCGGCTCAAGCGGTGGCGGTGTCACCACTTTCGGCGGACGCACCTCAAACTCGACGAGCTGGCGCGGCTGGTGCGCCGGCAGCCGCAATGCGAGTAACGCCATCACCAACACCACGTGCAAACCGATCGAGCCTGAAAAAGCGCCAAGATCGTGAGACCGCACCATCGGCCTACGGATGTGGATCGGTATTGAGTGCAAATTTGTGCACACCGAGCGACTTGACCAGATCGACGATGTGGACGACGTCGCCATACGAAATCGAGCGATCGGCAGCGATGATAGTCTGCAAATCTTTGTTGTTGACGACGAGCGACGGGATCAGCGCTTTGACGCGCTCCTCGTCGGAGCGCTCCCCGTTGACATAGAGTGCAAGCACGCCCTGTGCATCGTGCGCCAAAGTCAAAGCCAGCGTCGATTTCTGGGTTTCATCGCCGGTGGCGGCTTTGGGCAATTCGACTTTGATCGAAGGATTGTTGGCGATGCGGGGCGCGATCACCATGAAGATCACCAGCAGCACCAGTGTGATGTCGACCAGCGGCGTGACATTGATGTCGGCGATGATGCCGACGCCGCCGTCGTCATCGCTGTAGGCGGAGCCGCCAACCACCATTAGTTCGATCCTTTGGCTTTTTGCCCTGGCGCCGCTTCGGCGTTGAGCGAATGCAGCTGCACCAGCACTTGATGCGCCAGCATGTCAACGTTGGCCACTGTGGAACGCACGCGACGACCAAAATAGTTGTAGGCGACCAGCGCCGGAATCGCCACCAGTAGGCCGACCGCGGTGGCCACCAGCGCCTCCGAGAGTGCGCCGACCACCGGGCCGATGTCGCCGGCGTGGCTGGTGGACAGATCGTGCAGACCCTTGACGACGCCGAGCACGGTGCCAAAAAGTCCAATGAACGGCGCGCTCGACCCGAGCGTTCCTAGAAATGCGAGGTTGCGCTCAAGCCGCAGTCGCTCGGTGGCCTTGGCCCCGGCCATGGCTTCGGCGACGGCATTGGCGCCGCGGTCGAGTTCATCGAGGTCGGTGCGTACCACGACCTCTTCGACGGTGTCGCGCCCTTCGAGCCGCTTGCGCGCGGCGGCGATGTTGCCGGTGCCAAGCAGCTTGCGCAGTTCAGTCGCGAGCGCGCCGGCGTCAAAATGGTGTTTGCCAAAAAACCAGGCGCGCTCGAGCATGATGGCGACGCTGAGTACACTGAGAATCACTAGCAACCACAACACCCATTCGGCGCCGAGTAGGGTGAAGGCCAAAAACCGTTCGGTAATGTGCATGGGGACGAAGTCTACGGTAGAAGAAGCGGCGAGTCGAGGGCGTCAGGGCGAACGCATCAAAACCGCTCACCCTGAGCGAAGCGCAGCGAAGTCGAAGGCCATTGGCACGCGTCCTTCGACAGGCTCAGGACGAGCGGATTTAAGATGCGATTGCCCGTCGAGAGCGTCAGTTCTTGACGATGTCGAGGTACATCTTGCAGCTGGCGTTGTTGGGATCTTCGAGCAGCACCGACTCCCACTCACGACGCGCCTCGTCTTTGTTGCCGGTCGAATAGAGGGTGACGCCAAGGTGCACGCGCGCCGGCAAATACTGCGGCTGCTGCAGCTTGGCTTTGCGGTACTCGGCAATTGCGCCCTCTTTGTCGCCGATGTCACGCAGCGTCGACGCCAATTTGGCCCGAATGTCGACAAACGTCGGGCAGAGTTCCAGCGCTTTGCGATATTCTCGCGCCGCCTCTTCGTTGAGGCCGACACCCACGTAGGCATCCGCAGTGCGGGCGTGCATGTTGGCCAGCTTGCCGCGCGCAAACGGATCGAGTCGCTGCGGTTCGGCCCGCGATTTTTCCATCGCGCGCGAATAGATCTCTCTCGCTTTGTCATACTGGCCAAGCTCGTTGTAGGTGACCGCCAGACTGAGCGCGGCTTCGGTGTATTGCGGATTGATGCGCAGCGCCTCTTCAAACGCCTCCTGTGCCTGCGGCAGCCGACCTTGGGTGTGACAAATGACGCCGAGCATGTTGAAGGTGTCAGCAAAGCCGCGGTGCTCGCGAATCACCTGCCGGAGCAGCGTCTCGGCGCGTTCAAAATCACGCTGTTCGTACGCGTCCTGTGCCTGTTGCAAACTCTGGAGCAGTCGATCGTCAAAACCCATGTTTTCCCCTCAACTCTTGTGCGCCTGCTTGGCAATATAGTCTAGATACAAACGGGCTTTTACGGCACGAAAATCGTCCGGATGATCGGCCTGAAGTTTTTCGAAGGTGCGCTTGGCCTCCTCGTTTTTTTTCATCTTAAGATAGGTCTTGCCGAGCAGCAGCAGCGTTTCTGGCTCGCGTTTGGCAAACGGATATTCCTGCACGATGCCCTCGAGTCGACCGATCGCCGCCAGCGGCCGATCGTGATCAAGATAGTAGCGCGCGACAAATAGCTCGTGGTCGGTGAGGCGCCGAATGGTCTCGCTTAAAAGATCTTTGGCGCGGGTGTAGTAGGCGCTGTCGCGGTGGGCTTCGACAAAGGTGCCGAGCTCGCGTTCGGCATCGAGTACCGGACCTTGATCTTTTTCGTACGCGGGCGGAGACATGAACCAGTCGCTCGGAATTTGTTTGTAATACGACTCAGCGATGCGAAATTCGACGTAGCCATCGATCACACGTTCGTTCTTGGGATGTAATTTGATGAACTGGCGATAGCCTTCAATCGCCTCGATGTATTTTTCACGTCCGAAATCGACATCGCAAAGCCCGAGATCCGACGGAATCGCCCAGCGCGAATAGCCAAAATTGCTTTTGACGTAACGAAAGTACTGCTCGGCGAGTTGGTAATTGCTGTCCTTGAGCTCGCGCAGCCCGTACTGGTAATTCTGCTCGGCCGATCCAGTCGGAGTGACGGTCGATTTCCAAAATCCACTGGTCTCACCGCAGGCGATAAGCGTTATGCTTAGAAAAATCCAGCGCACACGGCATCCTCATCCGCCTGCGCCAGCCTGTCAATCGCAGGTCTTGCAGGTCTTGGACGCTACCATTGAAACGGGCGGCCGAGCTTGGTGCCCACCAGACGCTGCAGCGTGCTGCGCAGCTCCTCGCTCGCGGTGCGCCACACGGTGTGGCCATTTTCTTGGTGCGGGGAAAAGTGCCAAGCCTGCCGAAAGGCCGCCAGCCAGATCTGTCCTGCGGCGCGGTGGCTATTGACGATCACTTTCTGATCATCGGCGAACGTCAGGGTCAAAACCCCGGAGGCGAGATCCACTTCGAGGTCGTCAGGGTCCACCGCCAGCAGTTTCTCTTCGAGAAAATGCAACTCGGCATCGGCAACTTGGTCAAACACGTGCTCTTCCATCACGACCCCCTCCAAGACCAGAACTGTACCCGCTCATCCCGAGCCTGTCGAAGGGTCCTCGACCGCGCGTCACAAATGAAGTAATTTTTTCGATCGTGCAACGTTTGCTACCGATCTGCTTTGGACTCTTTCTGCTTGGCCCCTCAGCGCACGCCACCCAGCCGCGGCTGCGGCTTGAACGCATCGATCCGAGCGATTTTTCCTCGCAGGGTGTGGTGCGGGTCTACGCCTCGGTGGTCGAACTCGAGGGCACCGTCGACGACTCCAAGCCACCACCGGCTTTTTCGTTGCTCCTCGACGGTCGCAAGGCGGGAAAGTTGGTCAAAGCGACCAGTTTTCAGAGCGCTCATGAGCCGCTTGATCTGGTTCTCATCGTCGAGTCTTCCGCGCTGTACAGCAACAAGAAGGCGGAGCAATTGGTGCCGCTCAAACCCAAAATAGAAAAAACCGGTGCACCAAAAAAAACGGCGGCGAAAAAAAAAGGCGGCAAAGCGTCCAAGTATCCGTTCCCGCCGCCTGATCCAGTTGAAGAAAAGGCCGAACCGCTCGAGAAAATCAAGGAGCCGCTCAAAGAGATGCTCGCTGGCTTGAACCAGAAGTGGCGCGTGCTGCTGATAAGCTACAGCGACGAAGTCACTCTGCATCCGCCGTTTAAGCCCGCGCCTGCATCTGCCGGCGAGGTCGAAGATCTTGCGCCCGACGAAGCCGGCGAGTTGCACCTGGCCGACGCCGTTCGCGCCGGACTCATCGAAATAAAAAAATCGCCACCCGACACCTTGCCGCCGCGACGTCTGCTCATCGTCATCTCCGACGGACTCAACTTGCAAATGGATCGCAAAACCTTCCGTCAGCTCGGCGAGCTGGCCGGCCAATCGCATGTGCCGATTCACACCATCGCGTTTTCGCCAACCGATGATCGCGGGCCACTGCTCAATCTGGCTGAGATCTCCAAACGCTCGGGCGGCACCTTTCGCTGGGCGCGCACCGGAGATGATGTGAAAAATCAGATTGAAACGCTGGCGGACGAACTCAACAAACAGTACGTGCTCAGCTTCGAACTCGACAGCGCGCGCACGATCGAAGGCAAGACGTTTTCGTTGCGTTGCGAGGATCTCAACTCCAATGCGCTACGTTACACTCAAGGCGCGTTTGACGCCGCGGTGCTGAAACGCGGTCTCGGTTGGTGGTGGCTGCTGATCGTTGCAGGTGCGCTGGCGCTCGGCATCGGCGGCCTTTGGCTGCGCGATCGCATGTCGAGCGCGATGCCGACAGTGGGAAGACGCCGCCCGCTGCCGACGATGGCACGACGAACCGCGCCGCCCCAGGTCAAGCCGATCACAACCACCGCTCCGCCTGCAAGAGCCTCGGGGCCAGTGCCCACCCGCGCTTCGCTGATGATTCTTTCTGGCGGCCTCACTGGGCAGCGACTACAAGTCTCCGGCCAGCCGCTCAGCATTGGCAAAGGTCCGTCGAGCTTACAGATAAACGACGATCCGACGGTGTCGACCCGCCACGCGCAAGTGGCGCTGACACCGCGCGGTTTTTTCGTCACCGATCTCGGTTCAACCAACGGTACCTTCGTCAACAACCAAAAAGTGACGCAGCCAACGCTGCTCTCCGACGGGGATCTGCTTCGTTGCGGCAATACCCAAATGAAATTTCGGACGGAGCAATAGCGCCAACCATGGGACAGAGCTCGAGCATCATCGTTTGTGGCAAGCCTTACGACGTCGGCCAGCGCGTGGTGAACTGGCAGGACGATCCCTCGATCAGCGCTTACACGCTGCATCGCACCGACAAGCCGTCGGAAATTCCTCCGTTTGCGCCAGCGGCAGGGATGGCCGGCGCGGCAGCGCGCTATCGCCCGCGACGCCTCATCGGTACTGATCGATCGATCGATCGGCTCAAGCAAGTAATCCGCCAGTTCGTGGTGCACCACGACGGCTGCCAAGATTCCCGCAGCTGTTTTCAGGTGTTGCACAATGAACGCGGACTGTCGGTGCATTTTCTCATCGACAATGATGGCACGATTTTTCAAACCCTCGATCTGGTCGACTGCGCATTTCAAGCAGCCGGTGTCAACGAAATCTCTGTCGGTGTGGAACTCGCCAACCGCGGCGACGCGCTGCGTTTTCCCAACGACTATCACGGCCGTCGCGACAAAGTGACCTGCCAAATCAACGGCCACCAATTTCTCACCTACGTCTACACGCCGGCGCAGGTCGAGTCGATGATCTCGATCGGCAAATGTCTGGCGCGCATTTTTCCAAATCTGCCGCAAACGTTTCCGGCCAATGGCGGCGAGCCGCTGTGGACGACACTCTCCGATCCGCGCGCCTACACCGGATATATGGGCCACTATCACATCAGCACCAACAAGTGGGATCCGGGACCATTCGACTTCAAATTTTTCGCCTCAAAGATTCGCGGCAAGATGGTGTTTCCAGTCGTGCTGTCGGGCGACAAACCCGACATTCCCGACGACCACGACAAAGCCGAGGAACTGGCTCAAAGCTATTTTGAAAACAACGAGACCGAGGGCGAAGGCGGCTATTACCCCGTCGGTCCGATGGGTGAATCGCGTTTGTGGCACGGCGGACTGCACCTGCGCGCCGACAAAGGTACGCCGATCTACGCCCCGTTTGCCGGAAAAATTGTCGCCGCACGCATGACTGAAGACTGTCCGATCGGTTCGCGCAATTTCGTCCTCATGAAGCACGATCTCACCGTCGGGCAAGCGCAGATAAAATTTTGGACGCTCTATTTTCATCTCGACGAGGAGACCGCCAACAAAGAGGCGCCGGCCTGGTACGCGCGGGCCGCTTCGCAGCTGGCCGAAGACCCGATCGGTCTTAACCAAGAAGTCGGTGCTGGAGAACTCATCGGTCACGTTGGCGAGGCCGGGCCCCCCGGCCGTTTTGAGGGGCAGCTTCACTTCGAAGTGATGGCGGCCGAAGAGATCGGCGAAAAAATCGAGTCCGGTTTTTGGCACACCATCGAAGGTCAAGGACGCGATCATTTTTGCAACGTGCCCGAAATCGTCGACAAGATCGATCGCCCACAAGGCGGGCGCAAAGACGGCATGCTGTCGCGTGCCGAGCTACTCAATTTTTTTCGCCAGGACGAGCGGCGTGAAGAATTTCGCAAGTACGCGGTACACCACATGAGCGAGTGGGCCGACGAGCACGACTGGCAAGTGATGATCAACAAATCGAAAGACTTTGCCGCGCTCTCGCCAGCGCAGCGCGGGCGCCTCTTTAGCGAGCAGATCGAACCGGTGCTGTGGTGGACCGATGAAGTGGCCGAATCGGCCGAGCTACCCGCTGACAAAATGGTGTGGAACTACCACCCGATTACGTTTCTCATCTGGCTACATGAAAAAATGAAGAGCGCTACTTCCACCGCCAAAGGCATCGCCTCTGAAGCCACCTTCGGCGGCAAGGCACCGCCGCCTGAAATCAAAGACGACGGCGACGCCACTGAGGGATTCACCGACGACGAAGACGTGCTGTTCGGCGCCAGCTCTAAAAAACTCGAATTAGAAGACCTAGTAAAGGGATACCCCGACGAAAAGTAATCGCTCAACCGATTTTCGTGGCGCGTAGCCCTTCGCCCTGCGCCGCGTCGAGAAAGCGACGGTCGAGAGCTGGCAAAGCTCGGACAATTCGCGCCGGCTGACGACGGTGCCAGCTTTTTGATCAGACAACGCACTCAATTTGATCAGACAACGCACTCAACTCGATCGGTAAGGGCGAAGTCGCCAAGTTGACAAGCGCGCGCAACTCATAAGAAAGTGTCCGCTGCAAGAGCGTGGATTCACTCCAGCGCCCAAATCACATTATGAGGAGAAGGTCATGACAAAGAGATTGTCGTTCGTAGGATGCGCCGCGTTGTTGTTGTCGCCGATTGTGATCAGCGCCAAGACCGCCGCCGGCGATGCAACCGCCGAGCTCAAGGCGGCCTGTCAGAAAATGAACGATGCGTTTGCCAAACAGGATCTCGAAGCCTTCAAAACGCTGTTCGCCGAGCCGGGTTGGGGCGCCTGGGACCTCGACATGTCGGGACGCCCCGGCGCCTGGGCGACGGGAAAAGACGTGGTGAAGTTCTTTGACGACGCCTTCAAGCAGGCCAAGCAAATGGGCGTGACCATGAGCTGGGTGGACAAGGGAATCAACTGCCATGCCACGGGCAACTGGGGAGTTTGTCTGGTCGAAGGCGAATTGACCACGACGATACCGAAAATGCCGCCGCTGACCGCAGCGTTCCGCAGCACTGAAGTACTGGAGAAGCAAAAGGGCGGCTGGAAGATCGTTCATCACCACGGGTCAGTAGCGAAAGCGCCACCGATGCCACCGAAGTTCATGGCGATCAATGCCAAGAACGCACAATGGGTCGACGCCGGCCCGGACATGCCGGGCGTCAAGGTCTCTCCGATCTGGATGAACCCAGTGACGATGGCCTCAGCGATGCTGTTCAAAGTGGGCGCGACGCCAGTCAAGCAGGCGCGTCACATCCATCCCTTCCCCGCCACTTTCACCGTGCTCGAGGGGACTATGACCACCAGCGGCCCCGACGGTAAGGACACGGTTTACGGCCCCGGCACCATCGTCTATCGTGCCGCAGGCGAGCAGCACCAGACTACGCTGATGCCCAATTCGATGATCTACGGCGTCCTCGACGGCCCGATGGTCACGATCTACGTCGACAACATGGGCAAACCGGTACACGCGTCCAAGTAATTACGAGTTTGTCGTCGACCTTGCTTCGTCGTATGCTCAAAGCCAATGGATCCAACTCCCGAACAACTTCAGCAATGGGAGGCTGAGTTCGAAGCGGCGGCACGCCGTCCTTTGCGGACACGATTCCGCTACGCTTTTATCCGAACTTACAAGCCGGTTCTCGACGATGCTCCTTATCGCTCGTTCGAACGCATGGCCGACTACCGCGCCTGGTGCGAGTCAAATCTGCCGAGCTGGCTGGGGTATGGCCGGGAAGTTTGAATACGCCCAGGCGGAGGAAATTCGCGACGCCTTCTCAAGACACGGCGTCCGCTACCTATTTCTTGGCAAATCGGGCGCGATCTTGCTTGGATTTCCCGATACCACGCAGGACGCCGATGTGTTTGTCGAGAAGAGCGAAGCCAACGGTCGGGCACTTGCTGAGGCCTTGGTCGAGCTGGGATTCGCCATCGACGCTGAGCAGGCAACCGACATTCGTCGCGGCAAAGATTTCGTTCAGCTAAAAAATGGCCCCTTCGACCTTGATCTGATCTTCGCGCCCGATGGAATTGAGCGGTTTGAGGATGCCTGGACTCGCCGCGTGGAAGTAGAGGGGTTTTCGGTGTGCAGCCTCGACGACATCATCGCCAGCAAGTCGGCCACCAATCGCGCCAAAGATCGCGAGTCGCTGCCAAGACTGATTGCGTTCCGCGACTATTGGCGACGTCAACAACGTTGATCGTTTGTTCACGCCTCCACTCTCCGCTCGCCCTGAGCTTGTGCTTCGACAAGCTCAGCATCATCGGGGGGGACTTATGGCCGCTCATCCTGAGCCTGTCGAAGGACGCTGCGCTCCGCTCAGGGTGCCCGGACAGGGGGCGAGAACGCTTACAATCGTTTTTATTTCCACGGGATGTTGCGTCCGTGGCGAATGAAGCGTCCCAGCGCAACCACAGCGGC
>JAHFDU010000346.1 GCA_023248835.1 Myxococcales bacterium
CTTCGGAGGTCAGTTCGAGTTGGTGCAAATAGAGTTTGACGTCAGCCGCGCTTCGCATAGTGCCCTCCACCGACGAACTCTACCACAACCGCGAGCCAGCAATAGTTGACTCCTATTGACTCCAGGGGCGCCCGAAAATCCGGGCGCCGCCGACAACTCACAGCCGACAGCCTACAGTTTCGGATTCATTCATGAAATCACCTACTCTAGTGTGGGAAAGATGATGGCTTCATCCGGGAGATGCGCGCGATCAACGCGCGGCGAAGGGGAGGCTCATCGAGCTTTGCTCGATGAGGGGGAACGGGAACGTTCCCCCCTGATCGACGACGTGGTCGGCAAAAAAGAAGCGGAGATCATGGAAGTTTGATCGATCGGTTTTTGAGATACTCGATCCGTTTACGCGCCAGGTCGTGTGCGCGATCTTGCAGGAGCTCGGTGGACAGTACGTCGACTTCCGAGGGCAGCCAACGGACGCGCGAATTCCCGCCTGGGCACACGAACCGATTCGCAACTTGGCGTGGCGCAACCGTATGGCGGTTCGTTACCGATGGTGGGCCTGGCTCTTTGGAACCGCAAGATCGCCGTGACACTGACGATCTTTGGACCACTTTCTTCTGGTTCCGGTTGCTGCCCGCTTCAGCGGGCATCGTGTAGCATCAGACGTGGCCTTCAGGCCACGGCTCCAAAAAAATGCAAAGATCGCACGATCAAATATGATCGCTCGCGGTGGCCATTCGTTTCGGAAAATTTGAACTCATCGTTGAGCTTCCCGGCACCGCCGCCGTAGAGATTTGGTTGGCGCGCACTCCCCGCCCAGATTTACCGTGGGCGATCGTCGAACGATTGCAACGTTCGCAGGAGGATTCCAAAACTGTAGAGCGTTTCTTGGAAGAGGCGCGCGTGCAAGCGCGTCTACACCATCCGAGCATCGTCGAGGTGTACGAGCTCGGTCAGGTCGAGGGGCGCTATTTCCGCGTGCTCGAGCTGGTGCGCGGTTTGCCATTTGAAAAAATCGTCCATGCTCCGATTGAAATACGCGCAGCATTGGCGACACAGCTTGGCACCGCGCTTGCCTACGCGCACCAGTTGAAACTTCCGGATGGTACTTCGCTCGGAATCGCGCACGGCCGGCTCGACGCCGAAAACATCGCGGTTGATTTTGACGGCAGAGTGAAACTCACTGGTTTTTCGTACGCGTTCACGCACCCCCTGTCCGTGCACCCTGAGCGGAGCGTAGCGAAGTCGAAGGGCGAATCAATCGAAGCCTGCCCTTCGACAGGCTCAGGGCGAACGGGGTGTGGAAGCGTGAATTGTTACGGTTTTTCCGAGTCACAACTTGGCAGCGCTAAGGATCGCGAGACGATCGAACAGATGGTTGGCAAAGTCGCCATCGAAGACGGTGATTCCGTAGACGCGGTGAAAGTATTTGTGCAGAAGCACTTTGCCACCGAAGCGATCGAAGTGAACGAAGCGCTCGAGCGCGCTGAAGTCGGTGCGCTGCAAGCCGCGGGCGCGGCGAAATTGCTGCCGTTGCGGTTTTCGCAATCGAGCGAATCGAGTGTGGTTGCACCCGTTGCCGCCGTGCCGGGGCCGAAGCCCACGTCAGTGCCGCCACTTTACTACGTCGCAGCGATGGTCGGTCTCAGCGGCGGTGCGCTCTTGCTGTGGTTCTTTCTCAGACTGCTTGGTCGCTGAGCGGCGCTGTCAAACAGCGGCCGCAACGCCACGCCGGTGTGCGAGGCGCGGACGCGGGAAATTTCCGCCGGGGTTCCGCAGGCGACGATGCGCCCACCGCCATCGCCACCCTCTGGGCCAAGGTCGACTAGGTAGTCGGACGCGGCAATGAAATCGAGGTTGTGCTCGACCACAATCAGAGTGTGACCGACTGCCACCAGGCGACGCAGCACCGAGAGCAGCACCGCGACATCGAGACCATGCAGCCCGGTCGTCGGCTCGTCGAGAATGAACAGCGATCGCCCTTCGGGCGCGTGTAGATGCGCCGCCAATTTAAGTCGCTGCGATTCTCCGCCGGACAGCGTCGCGGTCGGCTGCCCGAGTGCCAAATAGCCGAGTCCGACTTCAGCGAAGGGCTTGAGTCGCGACGTCAGTTTCTTTTCGCTGGCAAAGCGCTGCAGCGCCTGGTCGATGGTCAACCGCAAGCAGTCGAGAATCGAAAGGCTGTTCCATTTTACGCCAAGGACTTTTTCGCCAAAACGTTTTCCCCAGCAGCGATCGCAGACCACGGTGACGTCGGCCAAAAAATGCATTTCGAGTGTGAGCGTGCCCTGCCCTTGACAGGCTTCGCAACGGCCGCCGCCCTTCTCAGTCGAGACGTTGAAAGAAAACGATCGCGCCAGCAGCCCGAGTTTACGTGCATCGGAAGTTTTGGAAAACAGTTTACGCAGTTCGTCCATCGCGCCGAGATAGGTGAGCGGATTGGAGCGCGACGAACGACCGAGTGGTGATTGATCGACCAGAATCACGTCGGTAAATCGATCGAGTCCGGAGATTTTTTTGCATTCACCGACGCTGTCGACCGGTTTGCCACGAGCGCGCAACGCCTGAGCGTGCAGCACATCGACCACCAGCGACGACTTGCCCGAGCCAGACACACCTGACACCGTGCTCAGTTTGCCGACCGGAAACTCGACGTCGATGTTTTGTAAATTGTTGGCACGCGCGCCGATGATGGAAATTTTTTCTCGCACCGACGATGTGTCAGCGAATTGCGACGGCTGCCGCGTCCGCAAATAGCGCCCGGTCGAAGAGTCCCCTTTTTTTATCAGCTGCCCGTACGGCCCTGAAAAAACCACGCTGCCGCCGTGGGCGCCGGCGCCCGGTCCAAGATCGAGAATGTGGTCGGCCGCCGCCATCAGATCGGGATCGTGTTCGACCACCACGACTGTATTGCCGCGCTCGGTCAGCTGCTTGAGTACCGCTGTCAGTCGCGCGGTGTCGCGCGGATGCAGTCCCACCGACGGTTCGTCGAGGACATAAAGGGTGCCGGTCAGCTGCGCGCCGAGCGCCGAGGCCAAAGCGATGCGTTGCGATTCGCCACCGGAGAGCGTGCGCGCTTGACGAGCCAGGGTGAGATAACCAAGCCCGACGCGGTCGAGATAGGAGAGCCGCGAGTCGACTTCCGAAAACAGTCGCTGTGCGGTAAGGCGGGTCTGCTTGGGCAAGTCGATCTCGAGCGCGCGCAAAAATGGCCGCAGCGCGGAAATCGGCATGATGTCTAGTTCGGCGATCGATTTCTGATCGTGCTTGGTGCCGACGCGAACGGCGAGCGCCTCCTGGCGCAGCCGCGCGCCGTGACAGCCACCACACAGACCGTAGCCGCGGTAGCGCGCCAACAGCACGCGCACGTGCATTTTGTATTTTTTGCCCTCGAGATATTTGAAAAAACCGTTGATGCCGTACCACTTGCCGCGTTTCCAATCGCCGCGTTTGTAGTCGACGTCGCCTTCGATTACCCATTTTTTTTCCGCCGCGGAAAGCTCGCTCCACGGCACATCGCTGCGCAATGCCTTGAGCGCTTTGTTGGCGCGCATCAAGTCGCGCTGACAGTCGCGATTCGACGGTGTTTGAAAAGGTGCAATCGCGCCCTGTTCAATCGATTTTCTGCCGTCGGGAATCACTTTGTCGAAATCGATGCCGACGGCGCGGCCGAATCCCTGACACTCGGGGCAGGCGCCAATCGGCGAATTGAATGAAAACAGCGCCGGGGTTGGCACTTTGAGTTCGTGACCACAGCTTGAGCAGACGTAGCCCTCGTTGAAATAGAGCGGCGCTTCGCCATCCGCATGCACTTCGGCGCGACCCTCGCCGAGGGCGAAGGCAGAGTGCAAAGCGTCGGCCAGTCGACTGCGCGCATCGATGGAAAACTGCAGCCGATCAACCACCGCGGGCAATGAACGCAGCGGCCGCAAGGTTTCGGCCTCGACCTCTTCGCCGACAAGTTTTCCGTCGAGGAACAGGCGGTGGTAACCCTGCTTTCGCAACTCATCAAATCGAGTGACGCTGTCGGAGCGACCAACCTGCACCTGCGCGATCACCACGCCGCGCCCGTTGGCAAATCGTTTGAGCACCGCATCGGTGGCAGCCTGTGCGGTATCGCGCGCCACTTGTCCGTCGCAGGAATGGCAGTGCACTTCGCCGATGCGCGCGAACAGCAGGCGCAGATAGTCGGAAACTTCGGTCACCGTTCCGACGGTAGAGCGGGCATTGCGAATCGAGTTGCGCTGTTCGAGTGCGATCGCCGGCAAAATTCCGCTGACGCTATCGACGTCGGGCCGCTGCAGCCGCTCGAGAAATTGGCGCGCATAGG